>JBBAKZ010000262.1:0-3328 GCA_040403275.1 Arcicella sp.
ATGATCAATTCGCCCGTTTTCATGGCTTCTTCCAGAGATTTTTTAGGAATATTGACGCTCAAACGATATCCGTAAGAACCCGCTTCTCTTAATTTTTTATCTTGATTTTGATAATGCCACGATAAAATACCCCGATGGTCGGCTGGGTCATTTGGTAAGTCGTACCTTCCCGCAAAATTTCCATTTACTTTTACTGAAACAGCACTTGGAAATCTGGAAACATCGGTCATCGGATAAGAATTTTTATTTTGACTTGGTTCGGCGATAGCTCCCAGCATATAGTCTTCATTTCCCGCTAACTTTTTGTCCATATCTTTCGCAAAAAGGTGCTTGGCCGAAACTTCTGCGATGAAAGATGAACTGGTAACATTGGCCAGATTTATGTCTTTCGGTACTTTAATTTTATATTCAAAATAACCAGCACCAGCACCGTTTACCTTCGCTCCTTCCATCACATCCCATTGTTTTTTAGACCATTTTGCCTCATTAAAATTCTTTGGTTCGATGGTTAAAAGTTTAGCGGTTTTGCCGTTCAAAAGTTTCATCTCGGCGGGTGTATTTCCTTCAACAATCAACATAGCGAAGTTTCTATGAACAATATTTCCCGCATTATCTTCCAAAGTCAAGGCCACAATTACCACCGATTTTTCATCGGGCATCATCAATTTTAAGGGTTCCAATTCTTTTTGCTCCCACGCCTCGTAGGGAACTGTTTTCGACATTTCTCCCCACGTTTTATGCTGTCCCAAAGCATCATAACCGTGCATTTTTACTTTCAGATTTAAGGTATTACCCAAATCTTTATCCGTCATTGACGATAAATAAAGAGGAATTAACACTTCTTCTTTGGGTTTTACGCTTCGACTAATTTCATTGCCCGTTGAAAGATAAACTTCCGAATGAAAATCTTTTATGCCCATTCCGTCTACCATTTCACCAACGCCCGTTTCTTTTTCAGAACGGTCGAAACGATAGTAGCCATTCCATTCATTAATTACGTCGTGGTGTTCGGTGTATAACCAACCCGCAATTTTTGGATATTTCCTAAACGTGTTCATCATGCGGTGATAGTCCCAAGACCAATCAACATCGCCCGTACTTCCTTCGTAGCCCCAAACATTGCCACATTCTGAATTTATATTAGGAACATCTGTTTGTGTGTAGCCTTTTTCGTAGTGAAATTTGCTACCAACGTAGGTATTTTCGGTAATCGTTTTCAAATGTTTTTCCCAACCTTCCCCGGGCAAATATTCATGCCATGAATTGATATCCGTTTCGGTATGTCCCGCCCCGCAACAAATGGAATTATCCTCCACCAAACGAGTCTCATCCAACGATTTTGCTAAATGATAAACCGAAGCAACCCATTTCTGCGTTTCTGGCAGATATTTGGTCTGTTTTTTTCCGTCAATTTCCACTTTTGTTTTCAGTCCCCACGTTTCGTTGAAGGTTATCCAAGAAAAAATTGCGGGATGATTATAATCCCTTTTGATCATTTCTTTCAAGGTAAATTCCGATTCTTGCTGGGCATTTTTATCGGGTTCACCCCAAAAGTTCGGCAAATCAGACATGACTAAGACACCCAATTTATCCGCCCAATATAACTTTCTCGGCACGTCCACTTTGATATGTGTACGAATGCCGTTTAAGCCAATATTGCGAGCCAACAAAATTTCATTTTTCATAAATTCATCAGTCGGAAAAGTATAAAAACCCGTTGGATGATAAGATTGGTCGAGGGCCAATTGCAAATAAATCGGCTTATTATTCAAGGCCACGTATTTGAAATTGGTGTTTGGCAAATACACCGTTGAAATTTTACGCATGCCAAAGTAAGATTTCACTTCATCATCGCCCAATTTTATGTTGGCAAAATATAAAAAAGGGTCTTCCAACGTCCACAAATGCGTATTAGCAATTGGCATCGTAAATGAATATTCCGTGCTTCCTTTTGGAAAAACTTGAGGTTTTGAAATTTGAGAACCTTCGGCAATGTCCACGGTTAAATCCAAATCTTTTTCGGCGGGACGCTTTAAAAATGCCGTTACTTTCACTTGGTTTTTATCAATATCTGGCGTGAATTGTACGTTTTCTAAAAAGTTTTGTCCTCTAGCATCCAAGTATATCGTTTGCCAAATCCCACGGGCATTTCCGTAGCCCTGTTTTCCATAGAGCGTAAAATCACGGCGTTTGTCATCCACTCGTACAACTAAATTTTGATTCGTACCGTATTTCAAATTGGTTAATTCAAAAGAAAATGGGGTATAACCGCCTTGGTGAGTTCCCAATTCTTTGCCATCAAGCCAAACGGTTGTTTTCCAATCCGAAGCCCCAATGGTTACGAATACTTTTTTATTTTTCCATTCCTTTTTAACATTGATATTCCTTGAATACCACCCAATGTCAGCTTCATCTTTTACGCCCGAAAGAGGCGCACCCCAAGGAAAAGGAACGCTAATTGTTTTGGTAAATTTCTTTTTACCCAAAAACCATTTTTCGGAAATACCGACGTCGTTTTTATCAAATTCAAAATCCCAATTACCATTCAGATTTTGCCAATCAGGACGTTCAAAATCGGGTCGGGGATGTTCGGGCAAAGGCATAGTTTCTTGCGAAAATACCTTGGATAGGTTTGCAGCGAGCAAAATAAAAGCCAGAAGTATTGAGTAGTAAGTCTTAGTTTTAATCATCATTACAGTATATTTATTTTAAACTTTTCCACATTTTGATAAACACATAATAGAGGTTTATCGAAAATAACTTATTCAAAAAACAATATTATTTCTATAAATATTTTCATATCTTCAATAAATTAGCCACAAAAAAAGGTAGGAAATTTTATTATCCTACCCTTTTTTGTATCTAATCCTTAAAAAATTACACCAATAATTTAATTGGGTCTTCCAAGTATTGTTTGAATGTCTGCAAGAATGCCGCACCCGAAGCACCATCTACCGTACGATGATCGCAAGTAAGCGTAACTTTCATGATATTGGTCGCATAGAATTGACCATCTTTCACAGCAACGGTTTCTTTAATCCCCCCAACTGCCATAATACAAGATTCAGGTTGGTTGATAATTGAAGTAAATTCATCAATCCCAAACATTCCTAAATTACTGACGGTGAAGGTATTTCCTTCCCAATCTTTTGGCTGCAATTGTTTATTTTTCGCTTTTCCACCCAAATCTTTAGCTTCCGCAGAAATTTGTGAAAGTGATTTTGTATTGGCAAAACGGATGACTGGCACTAACAAACCATCTTCAACCGCAACGGCCATACCAATATGAACGTGGTGATTAATTCTGATTTTGTCGCCCATCCAGTAA
>JBBAKZ010000262.1:3338-4765 GCA_040403275.1 Arcicella sp.
ACTGCTTTAATAACCATGTCATTAAACGAAATTTTCACCGGTGAAATCTCATTCATTGAAACCCGAGCAGCCATCGCTTTATCCATATTTATCTCCATCGTCAAATAAAATTCTGGAGCCGAGAATTTAGATTCAGACAAACGACGAGCAATCGTTTTCCGCATTTGATTCAAGGGAATATCTTCATAACTTTCTTCACCCAAAATCACGTTTTGCGCTGGGGCTTCAATCGTTTTAGCCAGTGGTTCAGCTTTTTTAGGCGCTGCAGGAACAAAGTTATCAATATCAGCTTTTACAATTCGACCATTTTCACCCGAACCTTTCACTTCCGAAATATTAATTCCTTTATCTTTTGCCAAAGCTTTTGCTAAAGGTGAAGCTTTTAAACGAGCATCTGAACTACTAACTTCCACATTTTCAGTTGCTTTTGCTTCTTCAACAACAGCTGGTAAAGGAGCATCCTGAGTGGATACGGTAGGCGCTGAACCTGATTTTCCACCATTAAGCAATGCGTGAAAATCAGCACCAGGTTCACCAATAATAGCAATTACAGCATCAACAGGAACTGTATTTCCCGCCTCAATGCCGATGTAAAGCAAGGTACATGGACTGTATTTAGTAACATCCAAGAAATTATCCAACTCAAATTCCATGGTAGCTTTATCCGTCTCAACTTCCGCCAAAAGTGTATCGCCAGGTTTCAACACATCACCCACTTTTTTCAACCAAGCCACCAGCGTACCTTCTTCCATGGTATCGCTCATTTTGGGCATTCCGATGATTTCAGCTTTTATAGTTGAAGTATCAACACTTGATTTAGCCGAAGCCAATGGTGCGGCAGAAACCTCTGCCGTGGAAGCAGGAGCGGGAGTTTCTGCTGGAGTTGCAGCCTCTTTATTACCACTCAAAAGTTGATCAAAAGCCTCTCCATTTTCACCAATAATAGCAATTATACTATCAACAGGAACCGCTTTTCCTTTTTCCAGACCAATATATAATAGACGACAATCTTTAAAATTGCTCAAATCCATCCTTTCGTCCAAATCAAGCTCCATGGTTGCTTTGTCAGTTTCAATTTCAGCGAGTAAGCCGTCACCAGGTTTAAGGACATCGCCAACTTTTTTGAGCCATTCTGCCACAACACCTTCAGTCATGGTGTCGCTCATTTTGGGCATGGTTATAATTTCTGCCATTTTTCTTTTATAGGAAATTTAATCTTGAAGCAAAATATTTTGCTTTTTACTATCATTTGAATTTAGAACCCAAAAATAAGGCTAAACGCTTGCTTTCAAAAGCTATCTTTGAAAAATATAAATTTGTCTTGATAAATCATTATTTTCAATTTGGGTATTACGCTAAAGCTAAGGAATAACATGTGAAACGGAACCAAAGAACTTAATTTTGCAGTTCCGCAAAATTAATCTTCA
>JBBAKZ010000263.1:0-4741 GCA_040403275.1 Arcicella sp.
GGCGTGCCGCTATCGGCAAGCATAGAGGCAAATTTTGCACCATAAACAATTTCATTGGCGTGGTACGAAATCCGTGAGTGAACGATTTGGTTAAAAGTATCTTCGGTGGCTTTTATTAAAATCAGAAATTCTACTGAACGATTCATCAGCTCATCTTTATTTAACCCAAACATGGGGCTTTCTTGGGTAATTGGGTGCACAATCGTCCAATTTGTCGGGAAAAAATTCACTTTATTTCTTTCTAAATCCAACCCATAATAACGTCTCGCATCTTTCCCATTCGGCTGTTTTTCCAGAATAGACATGGCTACTTCAACCTGCAAATCTATTAATTGATTGGCTCTTTCGTTTACGATGCGAAACATAAATCCTGTAACGTCCAAATAGGGAGCAATAATGGCTTTGTCTGAATACAAAATATGAGCCACTGGTTTGGAAAACCGCCCGTAGAGCAAACTGGTAGCTAAAGCAAAGATTAACAATCCCAATAAAGACTCGACTGCTGCCACTGAACTTGTCCAAAAACCAACGGGTGCGATGCGGCCATAGCCCACGGTGGTGAGTGTCTGCGAAGAGAAAAAGAAAGCATCCATAAACCTACTTTGGGGCGAAGTGAGGTCAGCACCTTGTAGATTTTCTATGCCAAAAAACGCATAAATGGCCGCAAAAATAAAGTTGAGGGTTAAGTAAAATGAAAAGACTAACATAAAAAATCGTTGCCAAGAACAAACCATTAATCGATTAAAAATATTCAGCCTACTCCAAAAAGTCCCACCGGTTCTTTTGACATTGAAGCTTCCATCACGATTCAACAATCGAGTATTATGGTCATTTACTTGGGTACCAAACCCCAAATCTTGACGTTTTTCTTCAGCTTCAACGAGTTTATCTTTTTTGGGTCGTCGTAAATTCATGGTTCCGCAGTTTAATAAAAGTTTAACTGATTTTGATAATTTTTCGTTTCAAAGTTTAGTTACACACATTGAAAAGAAACTAGTTTGTTTTAGAAAATATTGATAATCGGATACAAACAAATGTAAAAAGAATTATTTTTGTCTGAAAATACGTCACATTTTCAAACAAGTGCTTAATAATGAGCCTGTTAGTATAATCGTTAATCGAAATGAAAAATCTATTATTTACCTTAATATTTTCTTCCCTCTTCTTTACCAGCAAAGCTCAAGCAGTAAATGAACACGCTGGACAAAAAATCCAATGGATGACGCTGGAACAAGCTTTTGCGGCGACTCAGAAAGAACCCCGCAAAATTATGGTGGATGTTTATACGGGTTGGTGTGGCTGGTGTAAAGTGATGGATCAAAGAACTTTCCCGAATGAAAAAGTAGCCAATTTTGTCAGCGAGAAATTTTATGCAGTAAAATTAGATGCCGAAATAAAGGATACAATCACGATTGGCACCCAAAAATATATTTGGCAAAATGGCTATAATCAAGCAGGTGTGGCACTTTTACAAGGAAAAATGTCTTTTCCGACCATTGTCTATTTAGACGAAAAATTTAATATGATTCAACCGGTTCCTGGTTTTCAAGAGGCAACGCAGTTTCATCAAGTGATTACTTACTTTGGCGATAATCATTATAAAAAAGGAAATTGGGAAGCTTATCAAAAAAATATTTATCCAAAACAATACGGACAACCCGTGGTGGCGGAAGCTAAGAAATAGTTCTTGTTTGGCAGTTTTTCAGCTGGAAGTAGGCTTTATTTTCAATGTTAAAATTCAACAAAAAGTGGTCAAGTCGTAAATCTTGACCACTTTTTTGTTCTTGATAAAATATTTACCACCTAAATCTAATCGATTTAACCGACTAATCTTCTTCGATAATTTGGTAGTATTTCGCAGTAAAATACATACTTGGGTGAACAAACCCTTTACCAAAATCCATCAAAATATTCTTAATGTATGCTCATTGCCGAAAGTTTTAGAGAAAAGACCATTATTTACAAGCACCTCAGTGGTCTGGAAAAAATTGTTTTTACAATCCATTTTTAAGCCTTATTTTTACGTCATAAAACAATCTAACTGGCTGATTTTGTGAATATTTCAAGATTTTCTTAAATCATGTTCATTCATTTGCGGATATTAGGCATTTGGTTCGTAGGTTTTAGCATTACGGAAATTTATTTAATCATAAATTGTTCTTGAAAACTAATTACTGAAACTAAGCCCTCATATCTATTTCCTAAACATTCAATCATTGAAATAACCGATGGCAACAGCAACCTTCACACTCGAAAGAGATATTGAGATTTTTAATTTAATTAATCAAGAAGCTCACCGTCAAGAATACGGCTTAGAATTAATTGCTTCTGAAAATTTTACGTCAAAACAAGTTATGGAAGCCCAAGGCTCAGTTTTGACCAATAAATATGCCGAAGGCCTTCCAGGCAAACGTTATTATGGCGGTTGTGAAATTGTCGACCAAGTGGAAACCATTGCGATTGAACGTGCCAAAGCACTTTTTGGTGCCTCATGGGCAAATGTTCAACCACACTCTGGAGCACAAGCCAATGCCGCCGTTTTCTTATCTTTTTTAAATCCCGGGGATAAAATTCTTGGTTTTAACCTCGCTCATGGTGGCCATCTTTCACATGGCTCGCCCGTGAATTTTTCGGGAAAATATTTTCAAGCATTTTTCTACGGCGTTGAAGAAGAGACCGGTTTGATTGATTGGGATAAAGTAGAAGCAACCGCTTTGAAAGAAAAACCAAAATTGATTATTTGTGGTGCATCAGCTTATTCTCGTGATTGGGATTATGCTCGTTTGCGTTCAATTGCGGACGAAATCGGTGCGATTCTTTTGGCAGATATTTCTCATCCATCGGCATTGATTGCCAAAGGATTATTGAACGACCCAATGCAACATTGCCATATCGTAACAACAACAACCCACAAGACTTTGAGAGGTCCACGTGGCGGTTTAATTATGATGGGAAATGATTTCGTGAATCCATTTGGATTAACTACTTTGAAAGGTGAATTAAAAATGATGTCGGCTTTATTAGACGGTGGTGTTTTTCCGGGAACGCAAGGTGGGCCTTTAGAACACGTGATTGCAGCAAAAGCCATTGCTTTTGGAGAAGCCATGACCGATAATTTCCAAGATTATGCCGAACAATTGCAACGCAATGCGAAAGTAATGGCGCAAGGTTTTGTGGATAAAGGATACAAAATCATTTCGGGTGGAACTGATAACCATTTGATGTTGATTGACTTACGTCCAAAAGGATTGACCGGTAAATTGGCAGAAAATACTCTGGTGAAAGCGGATATTACGATTAACAAAAATATGGTTCCTTTTGATGATAAATCGCCGTTTGTAACTTCAGGTATGCGTGTAGGAACGGCTGCTATGACCACTCGTGGCATGAAAGAAGCAGAAATGTTACACATTGTGGAGTTGATTGACAGCGTTTTGATGAATCACGATAATGAAACTTACATTGGTTCTGTAAAGTCAGAAATTAATAAGTGGATGGAAGCATTTCCTTTGTATGTATAGGATTTGAAATAATTCAAAATAACAAAACCCTGACAATCATGAATGTTGTCAGGGTTTTTTGGGTTTTTGATGTAAATTTGCATTTAAGACATTTATAAATCCGAAATTAGAAGAAAGTCGTAGTTGTTACCATAAAAACTTTCTAAATCTGAAAAGACCCCCATGGCATTAGACCAAGAATTTGAACAAGAATTAGACGAAACCGAAGGCAAAGAAATGTCCTTCATCGATCACCTCGAAGAACTGCGTTGGCATATTATCCGTTCAGTCGCTTCAATTTTGGTATTTACCATTGTAGCGTGGATTTTTTACAAAGAGATTTTCGGGGGTATCATATTAGGACCTACGAAACCAACTTTTTGGACAAACCGAATGTTGTGCAAATTGGCGGATTTGACGGGTGTAGAAGGCCTTTGCTTTAAACAAGCAGGTTTTGTATTACAAAATCGGGAGGTTTCGGGGCAATTCATGTTTGCCCTCACGCAGTCAATTATGATAGGTTTACTTTTTGCGTTCCCCTATTTTTTCTGGGAAATTTGGCGTTTTGTAAAACCTGGCTTGAAATTAAAAGAAGCCAAAGCTGCTACTGGAGCGGTTTTTTGGGTTTCTTTATTGTTTTTTACGGGCGTTGCTTTTGGTTACTATGTCGTTTCTCCAATGGCCATAAATTTCTTGGCTAATTTTACTATCGACGATTCTATTCAAAATCAGTATGATATTGGTGATTATCTGTCGTTACTTTTAACCTTGACTTTGGCTTGCGGGGTAACTTTCCAATTACCGATGATTGCCTTTGTGCTTTCGCAGGTGGGCGTACTGACTCCTGCGTTTATGCGTGAATATCGCCGTCATGCCATTGTGGTTATTTTGATTTTAGCGGCTGTTATTACCCCATCTCCCGATATGATTTCTCAACTTTTAGTAACGTTACCACTTTTGGCACTTTACGAAGTGAGTATTATTGTTTCAGCGAGGGTGAATAAGAGAAGGGATGCAGAATTATTGTAAATAACTAACATATTGCTAAAATGGGCAGATGATTAATTTCATTTGCCCATTTTAAATTATGAGTGCTGAGATAAAATTAATTAGCAGAATACTCATGGCATGAGTAAATTTTTCAAAGTACCTGACATAAATTAAAATTAAACACCTTTAATCGACAAATTTACACCCGCCGCCATCGACAAATTTCCATAATTTTGAAGATTTTTTACAGT
>JBBAKZ010000264.1:0-4713 GCA_040403275.1 Arcicella sp.
TGTACTACCTCTGCTTGGCGATTACTTAAATTATTCATTGCCTGCTGAATACGAAGTTTTTTATAATAATTAGATTCATCATCGATCGTTAATTGCTCTGATGAAAGTGTACCGAGATAATCCAAAAAATTATTTACATCTTCCGAACCTTCAAAAATATCCTTTTGAATATTTCTACTAAACTGATGACGGACTGCTTGAAACAAATAAAATTTTACGTTCTCCACTTCTCCAAGATATTCTCGGCGTCTCCAAAGATCAATAAAAACGTCATGAATTGCATCTTCAACCAAGTCTTTATTGGGATTCAAACGAAGTCCATAATTACCCAAGATTTTAAAATAACTGCTATAGATCTGTTCAAAAGCCTTTTTATCCCCTTGTTTAAAGGCTTGCCAAATTAAAGAGTCTTTAGCATTTAAATTACGTGCTTGTGAAATCATTGTAGGATGGAAATTATTTTATTCTGTTATTTTGCGTAAAAATAGTCTAAGTACGTTTCAATGGTTGCCAGTAATGTCTAATTATCTGATTTTCAAAGGTTAATGATTTTATTAAATTATCTAGTCTTATTACTGGACATACCAGCGTATTCCTTGGTCAGCATTTTTAAAAATATCGTTTGGTACGCTAATAAACATTCTCAGATACAAAACCTTAGCTTTGACCCCTTGTCTGAAATAAGAATTTGCCAACCGAGAAGGTTTATTTTTGTAATTTTCTTTTTCTCAGCCTTGTTTTCAAGTCCGTGTTGAATGCTTAAAACCTACGCCATGACTACCAGAGCGGTCATTAAACAGGAGTGCACCAAAAAGTGTGGGGTAAAAGAATTTTGAGGTTCATAACCTAAGAGCAAATCATGTTCATTAAGCAATATTAAACTGATTTTCTTGAAATAAAAAGTGATTGCCCCACACTTTTTGATGCACCCCCTTATTCCAAATAATTCATATCTTTTGAGAACGTTTCTTCCAAAAAGTACAAAGCAGACATAGCGACCGCAACGGTAATAGTCGCAATGGTGAGGGCGGCATTATTTACGCCCCAATTGGTATTTGTTTTCAGAAAAGCAAAAGCAGACGTAAGCGGAATTGCAGACCCTCGCACAAAATTTGGAATAGAGGTAGCCACGGTTGCCCTAATATTTGTGCCAAAAAGTTCGGCTGACATAATAACTAGTAAGGTCCAATAGCCATTAAAAAAACCAATAATGGTAATAATGACATAAAATAATAAGGTTGAGCCGATGGGTACTAATAAATAAAGGAGCATCGTACCGAAAGAGCATAACATAAAAATAACAATGGCTTTTTTCCTACTTTGAAGCATTTGGCTCAAGACACCACAAGCCATGTTACCGAAGGTTTGCCCCAAAAATGAAAGCATAACGGCTTTGCCAGCAATGATTGCGTCGGGCAGTCCATTGGCTTTGCCAAATTCTGGGGAGAAAGTTACCAAAACCCCCACCACAAACCAAATAGGCATACCCGTAGCGATGGCCAAAAGGTATTTTTTTAGCTTTTTTCCGTTACCAAAAATCATCATAATATTACCTCTTTCTATTTTTTCACTTTTCATTTTTAGGAATAAACCAGACTCAAAAACGTTGATTCTTAAGATCAACAGAAATAAGCCTAAGCCCCCTCCCACAAAATAGGAGATACGCCATTCGAACAAATCGGCTACGAAATAGGCTAAAATACCCCCCAACACACCCATGGTTGAAACAATAATGGAACCATAACCTCTGAGTTTTTGGGGTAAAAGTTCGGCAACGAGGGTAATGCCAGCGCCAAGTTCTCCGGCCAAACCCACTCCCGCAACAAACCGAAGGGCGGCGTATTGCGGCAAAGTTTGCACCAATCCGTTTGCCATATTTGCCAAAGAATAGAGCATAATTGAACCAAAAAGCACCGATAATCGCCCTTTTTTATCGCCCATAATACCCCAGAGTACGCCCCCAACGAGTAGCCCTGCCAACTGTATATTGAGCAAGAAAACGCCTTCGGGTAAGAGCTTGTCATCGGAGACCCCAAGGGCTTTTAGGCTCGGAACACGCACGACACTAAATAGAAATAGGTCGTACATGTCCACCAAATAGCCTAAAGCAGCCACAATTACAGGTAGTTTTAACAGTAGTTTGGTATTGGAATTTTGATTCATTATAGTCAGTTTTAGGGGTTACACTTTATCCGGCACAATATACGGGCTTCTGTATTTGCGAGTGAGCATAGTGTTGGCTTCTTTATCGCCAATAAATATTTCTTTGGTCGGATCGAAATGTAAAGTTCTACCCAAACGGTAAGAAATATTACCCAAATGGGCAATACTCGCCGCCAAATGTGCCGTTTCTACGGGTCCGTTTAAAATCTTTTTATCTTTAGCACGGACGGCTTCTACAAAGTTTTGGTAATGATCACCACCAGCATTTCGGGCAGGACCAGGTTCACGATTTTTGCCCAAAAAGGTCTTATAATCTGAATAACCGTTGATGACCATGTAGCCTTTGTCACCATAAAAAATGTTGCCAATTTCTACGCCATCTTCCTTATTGGTCATCCAAGGACGCACCTCAAATTGAATCACTTTTCCTTCTTTTGGATAACTGTAGGTTGAAGTCAATACTTCGGGTGTTTCTTTGCAGTCATTCCACAAATATTTACCACCCGCCGAAGTGATGGTTTCGGGTAAACCCACGTCTAAACCCCACATGCACAAGTCAGTTTCGTGGATTCCTTGATTGCCAATGTCACCATTGCCATAGTCCCAAAACCAATGCCAGTTGTAGTGAACGTAGTTTTTACTAAAATCACGGACTTCAGCGGGTCCTTGCCACATATCCCAATTTAAGCCATCGGGTACCGGAGACTTTCCGAGATTACCAATATCTGCTCGCCATTTATAGACGATTCCACGTGCCATGTACACTTTACCAATAAGCCCATCTCGTAAATGTTTGATGGCTTCTTGAATAGCTACCGAACTACGCAATTGTACGCCATGCTGTACAATTCTGTTGTATTTGGTGGCCGCTTCTACTAATTTTCTCCCTTCAAAAAGGTTATGACAACCGGGCTTTTCAACGTACACATCTTTACCCGCTTGACACGCCCAAATGGCCGCCAGTGCGTGCCAATGATTGGGTGTAGCAATGCTGACGGCATCAATACTTTTGTCGTCATACACGCTGCGTAAATCTTCTTCGGTCGCTACTTTTTTCCCGTATTTTTCTTCAAAAGCCTTTGCTCCAGCTTGTAGCACCACCTTATCAACATCACAAATGGTGGCAACTTCCACATTGTCTTGCTTCATAAATCCAGAAATGTGGTCTTTGCCTCTCCCATTAATACCAATGACGGCAACTCGTAGGCGGTCATTGGCTCCAAATGCAGTGGAAGGGATAATTGTCGGAATTGCCATCATGGCAAGCGAACTCGGAATTGTTGCCTTGAGAATATCTCGGCGAGTAAATTTTTTCATCATTTGCTTTATTTACAATTTAAGGGTGATTAGAAATTATATAAAAAAGTTTTCACTTTTTTTTCGAATGAGCGAAACTTACAGAGCATCAAAAAATGTTTGATACCGATTTATATTCTGCGCATTCTGAAAATTTTGCTACTCTTTAGCCCCAACAATCTGGTAAACGCTTCCATCGGCTTTGGTCATGATATACATTTCACCTTGGGCATCAATACCAAAATGTAAGTCAATTCTATTATTGCCGCACAAATTTCTCAGGGTTTCAATTTTTCCATCAAGTGTTAGTTGCCACTCTTTTATTTTGGCAGTTTGCCCTTGTTTGAGGTCGGCTACATCCAGATAAAATAATCTTCCTGAAGGAATATCGCCGAACAAATACTTGTTTCTTAATGCTGGAACTAAGGTGCCTGTGTATTCGTAGCCACCCGTGATGGCTTTGGCTTCATCGTGATCTAAAGTGGCTAATGGATAAGTTACGTTGAAGATTTTATCATTAGCGGGCAAAGGATAAACCTTATTCATATCTCCATCGGTATGAATCACAAACTTTCCTTCTCGAATCGGCCATCCATAGTTTCGACCTGCTTCAATTTTGTATAGTGATTCGATGTTACCGTGACCAATATTTACGGAAAGCAAATCGCCTTTGCTCGTCCACATGATTCGATGTGGATTTCGGAAACCACTCGCATATATTTCTTTCAAAGCCTTCTTATTAGTCGATTTTACGTAAGGATTATTGTTCGGAATACCATATTTAGTATTTTTACTATTCCTGCCCGATGGGTCGATGCGTAAGATTTTACCCCAAATTTGTTCTTCTTTGTTTGTCAAGAAAGCGTAACCATTTTCGGCTGCTCCACCATCGCCAATTCCGATATACAAAAGTCCATAATCTTCATCGTTTTTTTTGGCTAATGGATTAAAAGTAATTTCCTGCATTCCATGGATGACAGACACGACGTTTACTCGCATCATTTCACGGGGTTTTCCAGAGAAAACTCCCGAAGCTGGCTTATCAATTTTCCATTCGGAAAGCACCCATTGCAAGGCAACCTTTATGGAGTCAGCGTAAGCAAAATCTGCTTTTGCTGAACCTGTTTTTTCGCTATGCGTTGTGTAAAGTAGACCGTTGTTAAGAAAATCTGGATGAAAAGCGAAGCTTCCAAAACCAGAAGCCAAACCAGGGGCATGAATGACATTTGGCATCAATTGCGACAAATCAAGGTA
>JBBAKZ010000265.1:0-4695 GCA_040403275.1 Arcicella sp.
TTTCATAATACTAACTCATTGATTTTTAAGTAATTAGCTTATCAGTGAATATTTTCCTAAATGGATACCAACTATAAAAATATATCGAATGAAATTAACTTTTTGGGGAGCTACGAGGCAAGTAACAGGTAGTATGTATTTACTTGAATTAGATGATGAATATAAAATTCTAATTGATTGCGGTACAAACATGGAACGGGAAATTGATTACGGTCAACCCGTGACAACTAAGGCTTTTTTTCCATTTGAGGCTTCACAGGTAAATTTGGTGCTTCTTACGCACGCCCACATCGACCATTCTGGGAATATTCCGATGCTCTATCGTGAAGGATATGAAGGACAAGTTTTATGTACATCGCCCACTTCTGAATTGAGTAATCTTTTACTCCACGATTCTGCTAATTTGAATTTAAAGAAAATCAAGCAGGCAGAAGGAGATAGTAAGAAAAAGAAGAAAAAAATGGACAGATTGCTCGTAAAAGGTGATTTGTACCTGCAGAAAGACGTTGAAAATGCCATGGCAAATTTTGTTGCCATTCGTTTCAATCAACGATTTAAAGTGTCTGATACGGCTTGGGTAACGTTTATTCAGGCAGGTCATTTATTGGGAGCAGCGCATATTGTGTTGGAAGTAAAAGAAGATGGCAAGATGAAAAGTATTTGCTTTTCGGGCGATATTGGCCGTAATAATTATCCGCTTCATATCGACCCATCTGCGGAAATTCCCTCGGTAGATTATTTACTTTGCGAAACAACGTACGGCGCAAGATTACACGAAGACAAACAATCACCAGAAGATGCACTGGGCGATGTAATCAAACGTACTTGCATTGATATTCCTGGTCGATTAATTATTCCAGCTTTCTCAGTTGGACGAACGCAAGCGCTACTTTTTACCTTGAGCAAACTTTATACAGAAAGAGGATTTCAGCCCATTAAAGTATTCAGTGACAGTCCATTAGCGTATGCCTCAACAAGGGTCTATCAAAAAAATTTAAAGCAACTAAACAAAGCAGCGCAGGATTTTCAAGCGGAAAATGATTCGCTTTTTGATTTTGAAAATTTACAGTATATTCAATCAGAAAAATCAAGTAAAGCCATTTCTAATTACGGTGAACCTTGTATTATTATTTCGGCATCTGGTATGATTTCGGGTGGACGGGTTGAACAACACATTGCCACTAACATAAACAATCCCTACTGTACCATTCTTTTAGTGGGATATGCCTCCGAAGGAACACTGGGCTGGCGTTTGATGAACGGCCAGAAAACCCTCAGAATTAAAGATGTAGAGCATAATGTATTAGCAAATGTGGAAAAAATTGATGTCTTTTCTGGACACGGAGACCAAAAGGATTTGTTAAATTTTGTTAAAAAACAACCGAAAGATAAGCTCAAAAAAGTCTTTTTAATTCACGGAGAATTTGAAAGTATGGGCGTTTTTAGAGATGCTTTGGAGGACGAAGGCTATCCCAATGTTGAGATTCCAGAATATGGACAAACTTTTGAATTGTAGAGACTAATTCACTGGAAATAATTAGCTTAACGCAGACTAGGGTTCAAAACTTAGCCTGCGTTCGTATTTCAATCCTATAAATGTTCTCTACTATTGTTTCATCTAAAACAAAGCCTTCTGTTTTATACGCTATTTTTGTTTTTGAATATTACAGCCAAAAAATATGCAAACAACCCTAATCACAAATGATGCAGTAGTTTTCGGAATTCTTCTGGGAATCATCTACTTCACTTTTTATACATCTTCCCTTCAAAACCGGTTTTGGCAAAAGTTTTACTTATTTTTTCCCAGTATCTTGATTTGCTATTTTGTCCCGGGATTGCTTAATTCTTTTAATATTATTTCGGGTGAAGATTCAAAATTATACGAGGTTGCTTCAAAATATTTACTCCCCGCTTGTTTGGTTTATTTTACGATAAGTATTGATTTTCAAGCCCTTAGACGTTTAGGCCCCAAAGCAATTATTGTATTTTTGGCGGGTTCTTTGGGCGTGATGGTGGGTGGACCGGTGGCTTTATGGATTGTAAAAAACATAAGTCCCGCAACTGTCTCGGGCGAAACTTGGCGTGGATTGGCTACCATTGCGGGCAGTTGGATTGGTGGAAGTGCCAACCAAACGGCTCTAAAAGAAGTCTTTAATCCATCGGCAGAAATATTTTCACAAGCCATTGCCGTGGATGTTCTTACCGCTGAATTATGGCTGGCTTTATTACTTTTTGGCGTCAGTAAAGCCGCTCAAATTGATCAATGGATGGGGGCTGATACAAGTGCAGTGGAAGAAATTAGAGAGAAAATTGAAAGAGAATCCGCTGATAATCAACGCAATCCAACTTTTACGGATTTGCTTTTGATACTATTTATTGGTTTTGGTACGACCGCACTCGCCCATGCTTGTGCAGATATAATAGTACCTTTTATTGGTAATAATTTCCCAAATCTTAAAAAATTCAGCCTCACGTCTTCCTCTTTTTGGGTAATTTCATTAGTTACACTTTTTGGCTTGATTCTTTCCCAAACGCCAGTCAGAAATATTGAAAGAGTAGGCGCATCCAAATTTGGGACTATTTTTCTATTTATTCTGATTGCCACCATTGGCATGAAAATGAATATTATTACTGTTTTTGAAAAACCACAGTTGTTTTTAGTCGGAATTATTTGGATGTTTTTTCATGCTTCATTTACGTTAATTGCTGCCTATTTAACGAAAGCACCTTATTTTTTTACGGCAGTTGGCTCCCAAGCAAATGTCGGTGGTGCTGCATCTGCCTCGGTTGTTGCAGCGGCTTTTCACCCTTCATTAGCTTCTGTAGGGGTTTTGTTAGCCATTTTAGGGTACGCCTTAGGGACGTACTTGGGATATCTAACAGGATTGATGATGCAATGGGTAATGGTTTGAAAATGCAACATTTACTTAATTGCGACATTTTCAAGTTCACGCTTTAATCGGCTTAATGATTGTGGCGTAATTCCTAAATAGGAGGCGATGATGTGCTGAGGAATTCGGGTTAACACATTTTGATAAGATTTTAGAAATTCTAAATATCTCGTTTGTGCGTCATCATTCATTAATGATCTCAAACGATTTTTAGCATCGATGAAACTGGTGTCACTAATTTTTCTTCCAATTGATTCCCATTCGTGCGATTTCTGATATAATTCCGCTAAATCATCGTAACTAAAAGCTAAAACGTTGGTATCTTCGATTGCTTCAAGGTAATCCATAGAAGGCTTTTGAGATACAAAGCTACATTGTTCCGTAAAAAGCTCATGTTCGGAAGAAATCACATACGTTTTTTGACTTCCATTTGACATTTGATGAAAACTTCTCATCAAACCTTGGGTTATAAAGTAAGCCTCGGTACAAATTTCTCCAGCTTTCAAAACGATTTGTCCTTTTTTAAATGAATTTTCCTTTAAAATTGGCACGATGAGGGCGGCATTTTCTTCCGAAAGAAAAGAACCCATCAATTTAATTTCGGTTAGAAGACTCATGTGAATGGCGGGTTTATTAAAAAAATTAGTCTTGTTTTATTTTTGTTGTTATTATATTCAGAATATTAAACCTTTCGATTATAATTTTCAAAGATAAGGGCGTAATTTTGTATTGAGTACATTAGCATAGAAAAGTACATGAAACCTACTTTTAATCCATTAAATCATTCATACCGTTAAATAAATATCGTGAAGAACATCCGTAATTTTTGCATAATTGCACATATTGACCATGGTAAAAGTACTTTGGCAGACCGGTTAATTGAGTTTACTGAAACTGTTCAAAAACGGAATATGCAAGCTCAATTGCTTGATGACATGGATTTGGAACGGGAAAGAGGGATTACCATCAAGTCGCACGCCATCCAGATGGATTATATTTCTCATGGCGAAAATTATGTATTCAATTTAATTGATACCCCTGGTCACGTAGATTTTTCTTATGAAGTTTCTCGTTCAATTGCGGCTTGTGAAGGTGCTTTATTGATTGTTGATGCAGCGCAAGGCATTGAAGCACAAACGATATCAAATCTATTTCTTGCACTCGGCCATGATTTAGAAATCATTCCAGTTTTGAATAAAATTGACCTTCCCGGAGCAATGCCTGAGGAAGTGAAAGACCAAATTGTGGATTTATTGGGTTGCGACCGTGATTCAATTATTCATGCTTCGGGGAAAGAAGGAATCGGAATTGAAGACATTTTAGAAGCCGTTATTCACCGAATTCCAGCCCCAAAAGGAGACCCAGCCGCCCCACTTCAAGCACTCATTTTTGATTCTGAATTTAACTCATACCGTGGTATTGAAGTAATTTTCCGTGTTTTTAATGGCGAAATTAAAAAAGGCGATAAAGTAAAGTTTGTAGCCACGGGAAAAGAATATTTTGCCGATGAAATTGGTACTTTACGTTTTGGGAAAGAACCGAAAAATTCAATCAGTGCCGGAGATGTAGGATATTTAATTTCTGGCATCAAAGAAGCCAAAGAAGTAAAAGTAGGTGACACGATTACCCACCGTGACCGTCCTTGCAAAGATTTTATTGAAGGATTTTCGGAAGTGAAACCCATGGTTTTTGCGGGTATTTATCCCGTTGAAACCACCGAATTTGAGGATTTGCGAGATGCTATGGGAAAACTGCAATTAAACGATGCCTCCTTGGTTTGGGAACCAGAAACATCTATGGCTTT
>JBBAKZ010000266.1:0-4691 GCA_040403275.1 Arcicella sp.
TCGGATAATAACGAACAAACATGCAATAAACCCAAAATGAAGGTTGGTAAAACAAAATAAATCCTTTTCAATAAAACTCGAACATAATGAAAAATACAATAATATTGACGTTTCTATTACTTTCTACTTCATTTGTGAATTTTGCACAACAAAATGAAGGAATGGTGTATTATACCCGCACCAGTCGATGGACAAAAATGATTGAAACCATTGATTATATGAGCAAACAAGAGCGAGAAAAAATGGCTTATATGTTTGGAAACAAGGATGATTGGAAAAGTTATAATATTCTTTATTTCAACGAAAAAGAATCAAAATACATCGATTCAGAGCAAAAATCGGAAGAGTCGGAAGGATATTCTGGGCGTAAAGAAGAATACATTATCAAACGCAATTTGGAGAAGAATATTACGACTGATATTATTGAAATGTTGGGCAAAACCTATATCGTTGAAGACTCTTTAATAACGCCAGATTGGAAAATTCTTAACGATATAAAGGACGTTGCAGGACATATTTGCATGAAAGCAATGGTTGAAGATACCATCAAAAAACAGAAAATTGTGGCATGGTTTGCCCAAGATATTCCGGTAAATGCGGGTCCAGAACGGTTGTATGGCTTACCAGGGCTGATTTTAGAAGTAGACATCAATAATGGAGCGGTAATTATCGAAGCAACTAAAATTGAAAATAAGAAACTTGTCCAAGAATTAGATTTACCCAAGAAAATGAAAGGGAAAAAGGTAAACGAAGCCGCCTATCAAGATGTGATAAGAAAGCACATGGCAGCCATGAAAAAAGCGGAGGAATATCCATTTTGGGGTGTTCGGTATTAATTTGCTCGCAATAATGGACTCGTATAAGGAAGATGGTACAAATGGAAAAAATGCCGTTTATTTATCCTATAATTCCGATTCGTCAAGACTTTTGTCAAATAACTTACCCCAATTAACCCAGCACTCACCCAAGCGACGGTTGGGTTAATTTTTATGGGTGGATTTTTTAGCTGATTCAATACATCAAACGTTAATAACATGAGGCCCGCAGGTTTTAAAACGCTGGCTCCCTTTAAAAAGAATGAATTTTCATTACGTGGTAAATACACTTTTTTAATGTCTTTAAACTTCAATTCTCGCAAATCAAAAATTGTATTAGTTTCGTTATAGGGGGAATAGAAAAATGAACTATCGGTCATTCTGAGGATTTGAAATTGCTGTTTTTTACGATTTAAAATGCTTTTGATAACGATATCATCGCCTTCGAAAAAATACACATTCCTTTTTTTGCCCGTCATTTGGAGTGAAAGACAACGGACGAAAGATTCGGTTTTGGGAAGAATTTGAGCCAATAGACTCGTAGAATGTAAAAAGAAAAGAAATAGGAAAAGTCTTAATTTCATCGCTTTTATTGGTTGAGTTTTTCTTTCAAACGACAAATATCAACCTAAATTTCTGTAAGACTAACCAATTAACATTAATTAACGTTCTTGATTAAAAAGAGCCTTAACGTTCGTATATTTGCAGCATAGAAAGTGAGGTAAATATCTATAATATTTGGAAAATACAATTTTATCAAAATTTTATTCTGTAAAAATTTAAAAAACAAATGATAATATTTATTTAGTTTCTAATATCCAAAGAATTAATCAAGATAATTTTTAACAAGAGAAATTAATTATGTCAAGTCTATCTTCCCAAAAAGGGGTTTTGTACGGAGATGCCGTTCAAGAGCTTTTTGAAATCGCCAAGAAAAATCAATTCGCTTTGCCAGCCGTAAATGTTACGGGTACGGATACGGTAAACGGAGTTTTGGAAGCTGCCAAAGCCGTAAACTCACCCGTTATTGTTCAATTCTCGAACGGCGGAGCTCAATTTTACGCCGGTAAATCTTTACCAAACGGGAACCAAGAAGCTTCAATTGCCGGTGGAATTTCGGGTGCCCATCACGTACATTTGATGGCGGAGGCTTATGGCGTGCAGGTAATTCTTCACACCGATCATTGTGCTAAGAAATTATTGCCTTGGTTAGACGGTCTTTTGGATGCAGGTGAAGCTTTTTATGCACAACACGGCAAGCCCTTGTTCTCTTCACACATGATTGATTTATCGGAAGAGCCAATCGAAGAAAACATCGAAATCTGTAAGCACTATTTAGCAAGAATGTCTAAAATTGGGATGACTTTAGAAATTGAATTAGGCGTTACGGGCGGCGAAGAAGACGGTGTTGATAACTCAGACATTGATTCATCAAAATTATATACTCAGCCTTCCGAAGTAGCGTATGCTTACGAAGAATTGAGCAAAATCTCTCACCGTTTCACCATCGCTGCGGCTTTTGGAAATGTTCACGGCGTTTATAAATCAGGGAATGTTAAATTATCCCCCATCATTTTACATAATTCTCAAGAATTCGTAAAAGAGAAATTCGGTTTAACGGCAGAGAAACCCATCAACTTTGTATTCCACGGAGGTTCAGGTTCATCCCGTGAAGAAATTCGTGAGGCACTTTCTTACGGAGCAATCAAAATGAATATTGATACCGACTTGCAATGGGCATTCTGGGAAGGTATTTTGAATTTTTACAAAGAAAAAGAAGGATATTTACAAGGACAAATCGGAAATCCAACGGGCGAAGATTCTCCAAACAAGAAATTCTATGACCCACGTGTATGGTTGCGTAAAGGCGAAGATACTTTCGTAAGTCGTTTGAAATTGGCTTTTGAAGATTTGAATGCCTCAAATGCTAATCAGTATTTGTCTTAATTTTTGAAATTTAAAAAAGCGTCTTGATTAATTTTGAGACGCTTTTTCATATTTTACCCTTTCAAATTTAACAATCATTCCGTACCTTTGCAGTCCCAAACAAAAATCATTATGTGGCTGGGCAGTCTTTATGAAGTAAATACTTAATAATCAGACCTATAAGGCTACCGCTGGTAATTTTTTCGGAAAATAAATCAAAATTTTCAACCGTAAAAAACAAAAAATGAACGATTTAATTAAGTTCGTAGAGTCTGAAAATGCTGCACGCCGTGCAGATTTGCCCGAGTTTTCAGCAGGTGATACCGTTAATGTACACGTAAAAATCCGTGAAGGTGCCAAAGAGCGTATTCAGGTTTTCCAAGGAACAGTAATCCAACGTCGTAATGCAGGTGCAGGTGAAACATTCACCGTACGTAAAATTTCAAATGGCATTGGTGTAGAAAGAATTTTCCCTTTAATCTCGCCAAACGTTGATAAAATCGAAGTGCTGCGTAGAGGTAAAGTTCGCCGTGCAAGATTATTCTATCTTCGTGGCAAACAAGGAAGAGCAGCCAAAGTTAAAGAATTGGTTAAAAAGAAAGTTAAGTAATCATCTGATTATTAGACATATAGTAAAAAAGTCGCTTCTTACGGAGCGACTTTTTTATGGTAGATGAACTCATAAAAAAAGAGGCAGAAAATCCGCCTCTTTTGTATTCTATACTAAAATTCTATTTTAAAACAAGTAACCATTTTTCTCAATTGATGCCTCTGCAATACGTCTGCGGGCATTTTTCAAGTTCATGGGTTCTATTTTTGTAAAGCGTTTCAAGCCCATCAACATCACTCTCAATTCGTCTCCTTCGGCAAAACTGGTGATGGCGGTTTTTCCAGCCGTATTTACTTTGTCAACGGCAAAGTGCAAATAAATCATCGCCGCATCTTTTTGTAATTCACAGGCCGCTTCGCCACGAACACCGATTAACTTTTCAACTCTCAACAAGGTTGATTCTGCCACGTAAAGCTCAATCATCATATCGGCTATATTCATAATAATTTCTTGCTCATGTTCAAAAGCCATCATGAATTTTTGTAAGGCGGCACCGGCAATCATCAACGTAGCTTTCTTTAAATTTTTAATTACCTTCTTCTCAGCCACAAAAATTCCATCTTCTTCCTCCGAATTAAAATCAGGAATGGCCATAATTTCTTTACCAACTGCCATTGCTGCGGGTATCAAATTCAATTCACCTTTCATAGCACGCTTTACGATTGTACCAACCGAAAGCAAACGATTAATCTCGTTGGTACCTTCAAAAATACGGTTAATTCTTGCATCACGGTAGGCTCTGTCCATCGGTGCTTCTGCTGAGAAACCCATGCCTCCGTAAATCTGAACACCTTCGTCTACCATAAAATCCAACACTTCCGATCCGTGAACTTTCATCATCGCACATTCTATCGCAAATTGTTCAACGCCTTTTAACTTAGCCTGTGCGGAATCCATGCCACCCGCTAAAAGGTCTGCAATCGCATCGTCAATGTTCTGCCCGGCACGATAACAAGCTGATTCTGAGGCGAATGTCTTTACCGTCATTTCCGCAATTTTGTGCTTTATTGCGCCAAAATTACTGATTGAAGTATTGAATTGTTTACGTTCAATTGAATAGTTAACTGAGGTGGCAATGACACTTTTACAAGCCCCAATAACGGCTGAGGCTAATTTAATGCGACCAATATTCAAAATATTTACTGCAATCTTAAAACCACCTTCACGGGTAAATAATTGGTTTTCAACGGGAACCACACAGTCTGTAAAAAACACTTGACGAGTAGAAGAACCTTTGATTCCCATCTTACGCTCTTCTTCGTTCATTGTGATTCCGCCAAAGGTTTTTTCAACGATAAAAGCCGTCAATGATTTATCTGAATCTATTTTGGCAAAAACAA
>JBBAKZ010000267.1:0-4689 GCA_040403275.1 Arcicella sp.
CGAACATCCCCAAAGAAATCCGCAAAGTGAAATGATATATAAAAGGTACTTTTTTTTCATTTTATCAAAAAGAGGTACTAAGTGGCAAAGGCACAAAGGCATAAAGTAAAAGATGGAAAACGAGTGTCGCCCAGCCGAAAGGTAATAGTCAAAAGCCCACCGCCCATATTAAACGCAATTTTACGTAAAAATAGTATCAGTTTCCATGCCAAAGGAGTATTTTTGTAGAATGGAACCAGAGAATTCACCAAATAAATATATGCGTTACGCAGGAGCGGGAACGCAAATGCTCGTAACCATCGGTGCAGGCGTGTTTTTAGGCACTTGGTTGGATGATAAATTCATGATGAAAACACCTTGGTTTACCATCGGATGTTCTTTGTTTTTTATTTTTGCAGGCATGTTTTTGTTTATTAAAAGTTTACCGAAAGAATAATGAGGTGTTAGGATTTAGGGGTTAGGGGTTAGTTTTTGAGAGAGACTAACGCTTAACTCGTAACACATAACCCCTAATCCCCAAAAATGGAAGAGATTAGAAAAAGATTTATACAAGGATTTTTTATTCTGATAGCGTTGGTTTACGTTGGCAGGCTATTTTACCTACAAGTCATCGATAAAACGTATGAACTCGATGCTAAAAATAATGCGATTCGGCAACTAGTACAATCAGCTTTTCGGGGCTTGGTTTACGACCGTAACAAAAAGCTAATCGTCGGTAATACAGTCGTTTATGATTTATACGTAACCCCCAAAAAAGCACGGGTGGCGGATACTTTGCGGTTTTGCCAGATTTTCGGCATGACCCGGGCTGAATTTGATAGCCTTACGCACCTCGCACGGATATACTCTCCCGTTAGAGCTTCCTTGATGCTTCGTCAATTGTCGAGGGAAGATTATGCCCGGGTGCAAGATGCAATGGTTGATTATCCAGGATTTAATTTTCAAGTAAGTGCTTTGCGGACTTACGATTGGAAAGGCATGGCAAATGCGCTGGGTTACGTAGGAGAAATCAGTCCCGAACGTTTGGTAAAACAAGAAGAATCGGGCGATGATTATTACAACCAAGGAGATTATGTAGGCGTAACAGGTTTGGAGCGTTATTACGAAGAAGAATTAAGAGGCGAAAGAGGGATTAAATACGTAATGGTAAACAGTCGTGGGGTTGAAAAAGGTGCTTACAAAGGTGGACTACTTGATAAAAGTCCCATTTCTGGCAAGAGTTTAATGACCTCAATCGACATAGAATTACAGGCTTATGCGGATAGTTTGATGCAACATAAAGTGGGAAGTGTGGTGGCAATTGAACCCGCAACGGGGGAGATTTTAGCCATGGTTTCGGCACCCACCTACGACCCCACATCACTATCGGGCCGGACGTATTCTAAATATTTCCAAACGCTCAGTCTCAACCCGATGCACCCGCTGTTGAATCGTCCGCCGAGTGCTTCTTATCGTCCAGGTTCAACCTTCAAGATTATTCAAGCCTTAGTTGCCTTGCAAATGGGCGCTATTGTGCCAAATACCGGTTTTGGGCACGGTGGTTCTCCCATTAATTGTAGCCATAATCACCCCGTAGCAAGTGATGTGCAAAAAGCCATTCAGTATTCTTGCAACCCTTATTTTTATCAAACTTACAAACGAATTATTTACAACAATAACGAAACGAATGTCTTCAAAAAATCGGCAGTCGGACTTCAACGTTGGGATGATATGGTGGCAAAATTTGGCATTGGTCAATCTTTAGGAGTTGATTTGCCAACCGAAAGAAAAGGGAATTTACCTAGTATTGCCATGTACGATAAAATGTATGGTGGCCCACTCCGTTGGAAGTTTTCAAACATTGCCAGTAATAGCATTGGCGAAGGAGAGCTGTTGGTTAGTCCTTTGAAAATGGCAAATGTTGCGGCCATTGTAGCCAATAGAGGCTGGTATTGTCGTCCTCACATGGTAAAAGGAGTTGGGAAAATAGGAGAAATTGATGAAAAATATAAAGAAAAAATATCCGTAGGAATTGATAGAAGACATTTTGAAACGGTAATTGGCGGAATGGTTAATGCCGTAAATAATGGAACGGTTTCCGGTGATGGCCGAATGAGTGATATTCAGATGTGCGGTAAAACGGGAACTTCTCAGAATCGTCACGGAGAAAATCACTCCATTTTTATTGCTTTTGCGCCAAGAAAGAATCCTAAAATTGCGATTGCCGTTTTTGTGGAAAATGCGGGTTCGGGTGGTGCTCACGCCGCTCCGATTGCTTCTTTATGTATTGAAAAATATATTAAACGGCACTCGGATAGAAAAGCCATTGAAACCAAATGGATGAACAAAGGATATCCATTAAATATTATCAGAACTGTGCCATCTAAAACGGGTAAATCAAATACATTAACCGTTAAAAAAGACAGCGTTGTTCAAAAAGTAGATGAAGAACTCTTTTTGACTTCTCCACAAACGCTTCCAATGATGGGAGCCGAAAAACAAAACACGATTACAATTCCGATGAAACCGAAGAAGGGGGTTTAGGGATTAAGGGATTCTGTATGGGAGATCCAAGGGTGAAGACCTTATGGCTCACCTTCAATTAAATAAGCTCCTAAACCCCTAAATCCCTCTTTCCCCAAAATGGCAAGACAAGAAAAAATATCAAAAAATTTAGACTGGATTTCTGTTCTACTTTTCATCGTATGCGTACTGGTGGGATGGTTGAACATTTATGCAGCTATTTATAATCCCGAAAACCCGCTTTGGATAGGCGATGCGGGTTTTTTTGACACAAATGCAGGAAAGCAACTGATTTGGATTGGTACCACTATTTTATTAATTATTGCTATTTTAGTAATTGATTATCGCTTTTATGAAACTACAGCTTTCTTTGTTTATGGGTTTTTCCTGTTTATGCTTTTGTTGGTATTAGTATTTGGCGCTGAAATTAAAGGTTCCCATTCTTGGATTCGCATTGGCGGTTTTCAAGTGCAACCCGCTGAATTTGCAAAAATGGCAACCGCTTTGGCTTTGGCAAAATATATCAGTACACCAATGGTGAATCTATCCCGTTTCAAAGACCAATTTAATGTGGCGTTGATTATTTTAATTCCCCCAATTTTAGTTTTAATTTCCAAAGAAACGGGCGTAGCCTTAGTTTTTGCCGGATTTATGGTGCTATTATATCGTGAGGGATTGCCAGGGGTTTATCCCGCTACATTTTTGAGCATAATCATTCTTTTTGTGTTATCATTGATTTATCCTTCTTGGCAAATCTTTATTGGCGTTGCCATTTTAGCCGGGCTAATTATATTAATTTTACCCCGCTACGAAAGGAAAACCCGAAATATCTTAATGATTATTGGCATTGCAATTTCAATGGGTGTTTTCGTTACGGGCGTTGATTGGGCGGTAAATAATATCCTCCAAGAACATCAACGCAATCGTATAAAAGTAATGGTTGACCCAGATTTTGATCGAAAGAAAACGGGGTATAATGTGCGACAAGCAAAAATTGCCATTGGTTCAGGTGGACTCGTGGGGAAAGGTTTTTTACAAGGAACACAAACAAAATTTGACTTTGTGCCAGAACAATCTACCGATTTTATTTTCTGTACCGTAGGAGAGGAGGAAGGCTTTGCGGGAAGTTTATTGGTGGTAGGACTATTTCTAGGACTTTTATTACGAGTAATTTATTTGGCTGAACGACAAAAATCCCGATTCGCACGAGTCTACGGGTATGGCGTTGTTTCCATTTTATTTTTCCATTTTATGGTAAATATCGGCATGACCATTGGCTTGATGCCCGTGATCGGAATTCCATTGCCATTTTTTAGTTATGGAGGTTCTTCGCTTTGGTCATTTTCGATTTTATTATTTATCTTTCTAAAAATTGACGCCCACCGCACACAGGTTTTATCAAGGTGGTAGGGTAAAATAATTCGAAATTACTCAGGCAAAATCAAAAATGACTGAATTTATAGCCCTCCTAAACGTTCAAAACGTTTGGAGGGTTTACTTCAGAAAAATCCTCCTAATAACGATGACCTCCATTCCAATCCCCAACAATCCTACCATTTCAAAGAACGCTAAAATCCTGATTGCTGTGGCGGCGATGGGCTATTTTGTGGACGTTTATGATTTAATTCTCTTTGGCGTAGTGCGTAATCAGAGCCTTGCCAGTTTGGGATTAGACAAAGTGCAACAACTCGCTCAAGGACTTTCATTATTCAATGTTCAAATGGCAGGCATGTTGATTGGTGGAATTTTGTGGGGTGTTTGGGGAGACAAGAAAGGGCGAAAATCAGTACTTTTTGGCTCAATTTTGATGTATTCAACCGCCAATGCTTTGAATGGATTGATACATGATACTGCCATTCTGGGCGCATTAACGCAATATGGAATTCTCCGTTTCATCGCAGGAATCGGCCTAGCGGGTGAATTAGGTGCGGGCATTACGCTCGTGAATGAAACGTTACCCAAAGAAAAGCGAGGCGTCGGAGCTTTAGTGATTGCGGGAACGGGTGCTTTAGGAGCAGTTACGGCGGCTTTTGTAGGAGGACATAGCCAAGACCCAGAATGGTGGCGGAATTGCTATTTTATTGGAGGAGGTATGGGTTTATTTCTCTTAATTTTGCGTTTTGGGACGTTTGAATCTTTACTTTTTCAAAGTATTGAAAAAAACGTACAGAAAGGCAATTTCCTTAG
>JBBAKZ010000268.1:0-1101 GCA_040403275.1 Arcicella sp.
AATACATCGTATCCCAGGTATTACCGTCTTTATCAAAACCAATGTGTGTATAGCCATGCGCAAGCTCATGAATCAATACGACTAATGTGAAGTCTTCAATTGGTAAATCATATAAAACATTGCACAGCCCTATGCAAAGCCAGTATAACTCTACTCTTTTTTCTTCTATGAAATACGCACCAAGTAAATCTGGACCGAGTTTTTTTATTACTTCTAAAATACCACAATCCTCAACTTCTTCAATAAGTTTATGTAAATGAGACACCGAATTATTTAGTTCACTTACACTTGTTGATTTTTGATGGTATTGGGAAAAATTAGGATATTGTTGAATTTGAAATTCTAATTCTTTTACTGTACTCTTCATTCTTCTATAATGCAAAAGCAATTCAATCTGATTATTATCAAAATTGTCAAACAACGCTAGAAGGCTCAAAGGCACGCTGTCCACAACTTTTATTGGAATACTTGCTTTATCGTTACTCTCAATCATTCTTGCATCAGTATCCTTTGTTCTAAACGCTAATGAAACTCCCGTCTTATCAGCAATAACACCTCTAACTTTTAGGTTATATTTATCTTTTGCCCTGATTACCTCATCTTTTAAGTTTTGATTGAAACTTAAAACTAGTCTTTCAAGATTTTTATATTGATATTGTTGCTTTTCAGTAAGAGGCAAAAACCACGTTGCATATTTACTACTAAATGTTTCCATATTTTTATTTTATTAATTGATTTTAACATGCCCTGACAAGTCCATTTTTAGCCATTGCCTGAAATTATCGGCTGTCCTTATTGGCTGGCTTGTGTGACAGTTCTTATATTTTTTAAAAGCGAAAGATTTTTTTAAACAATTTTCCTTTTGGGTCAACTTTTTAAGTTCAATTAAAAACTTTATTAGTTTGTCCGCTTGGACTGTTTTAATTGTGCCTTCAAAATGCTTTGATTTACGCTACCATCCTTTTCATTGTATCAATCAGGGCTAATTTTGAAGCGCTATCAGTTGAAATCATCCTGTAAAGATCTAGTTCAATTTTACGTTGACGGGACATTACTTCTTCAAAGATTTTATTAAATGCAATGTCTCTATTTTGCGAATCA
>JBBAKZ010000268.1:1111-4680 GCA_040403275.1 Arcicella sp.
ATTTAACTTCAAAATCAGGATGCTCTCTCATTTTCTGGGCAAGGTTCACAAATTTTGCTCTTTGCTCATCAGGTGTTGCTTCCCAACCTTGAAACCAGCGTTCATTAAAACTTTTGATGATTAGATCTAATTCATTTGTTTCAGGTTCACCTCCGGCACCTCTCGGATTGGGATTTTGTGGGTCTACTTCCGTCTCGGTTGCGTCAAGGCCAATGCTGGTGTTTAGTTTTACTCTTTCCAAACCATAGGTGGAAAGGTCAACTGCATTTAACAAGCCATCTAAAGCATCTTTTTCGTTGTCGACAATGTTGAGCTTGGGAATCAGGAATTTCAAAAACCAAAATAGTTTTTCCCACGCCGGCACTTCATAGGGCATGATGGATGCCATCTGTCCATATATTTTGACAAAGTGCTTTGCTTTTACTTTATAATCAGCCTTTGCTCTATCGTCCAATTCCAAGGTGGTATTAAAACGTTCCGCCGCTAAATCAATAATTGGACTTAACTCCTGTGCATTAAGCCCTTTGAAATATTTTAAGACAAAATCCTCTACTTCACTCCATTCATAAACACCGGGTTCATCTAAATTTGATTTTAATTCATGCAGCACATTGATGTCGGTGGCTTTACTTAAGGAGGTTGCGGTATAATATGGATCGAATGATTTTTTTATATCCTCAGTCGAATTATAAAAATCTAAGATGAATAAATCTTCCGTTTTCTTCCCTAATCTGTCTGCCGATCGGTTTAATCTCGATAAGGCTTGAACCGCTATCACCCCTTGTAATTTTTTATCTACGTACATGGCGGTTAATTTGGGTTGGTCATAACCGGTTAAGTATTTATTTGCTACCACCAAAATTCGGTATTCGTCCATATCAACGTACCGAGCAATTTTGTCGCTGATATAACCAGGGTCCGTTGGCTTGGCGGTATCTAAATTTGCTGGAAAATCATTGATACTTTCTTCGGTATATTCAATCCCATTTATTTTTTTCATTCCTGAAAATGCAATGGCGATTCTAAATGGATTTCCTCTTTCTTCGAGTAATGTTTTTAAGGCAAAATAATAGTTGATGGCAGATTCAATACTTTGTGTGGCAACAATAGCTTTGGCTTTTCCTTTCAACTTTTTAGTATTTACCAATTTTGTGACAAAGTGCTCCAACATGATGTCAGCCTTGGTGGCAATCGTTTGTTTGTCTTGTTCAACAAAGGTTCGGAGCTTCTTTTGAGCTTTTACCGTATCAAACAAGGGGTTTTCCTGTATCGACTTTTCAATTTCGTAGTAACTTTTGTAAGTGGTGTAATTGGCCAGTACATCTAAAATAAACCCTTCTTCAATGGCTTGTTTCATGGAATACAAATGGAAAGGTTTGTATTTACCATCGGCTTGTTTTACGCCAAATCGTTCCAATGTGTTGTTCTTTGGCGTTGCTGTAAAAGCAAGGTAAGAAGCGTTACCCCGCATTTTGCGTGAGCGCATGGCTTCTAATATTTTATCTTGTGGGTCTTGTTCCTCTTCCTCTTCATTTTCTACTGAAGTATTTCCCATGGCTTGATTCATTTTCCCTGCGGCAGATCCACTTTGGCTGGAATGCGCCTCATCAATAATCACCGCAAAACGCTTGTGGCTTAAATCGGCAATGCCATCGACGATGAAAGGAAACTTTTGGATCGTGGTAATGATAATTTTCTTGCCACTCTCCAAACTTTCTTTTAATTCTTTGGAGGAATAGGCTGGCGCCACAATGTTTTTTACTTCCGAAAATTGGCTGATGTTTTCTTTAAGCTGTTTGTCCAACAAGCGTCTATCGGTTACCACAATCACCGAATCAAACAATGGATTGGTGATGCCCTTGCTGCCCGGAATGGAATCCGTTTCGGGATAGGTTTCTATTAATTGATAGGCTGCCCAAGTAATAGAATTGGATTTGCCAGAACCGGCAGAATGCTGTATTAAATACGTTTGTCCAACACCATTTTTGCTCGCATCCGCAATGATTTTTCGTACTACATCCAACTGATGGTAGCGGGGAAAATACAAGGTTCTTTTATTTAAAGGGTCGGTATCTTTGCCATCAAAGCGAACAAAGTGTTGAATAATATTGGCCACACTATTTCGGGTAAATATTTCATCCCATAAATAGGAGGTTTTATGGCCAAACGGATTCGGCGGATTGCCTTTTCCAAATAATGGCTCGTGCTGGCCTAAATTAAACGGCAAGAAATACGTACTTGCCCCATCGAGCTTGGTGGTCATATATGCCTCATCGGTATCCACGGCAAAGTGTACAATGCATCTGCCAAAGTTTAATAAAGGTTGCGTGATATCTCTTTTGAGTTTGTATTGATTTTGTCCATGCACTTTTGCGTTTTGTCCTGTCCAATGATTTTTTAATTCTATGGTGGCGAAGGGTAAGCCATTGACAAAAAGCACCATATCTATTTCTTCGCCAGGATTGCTTAGCGAATAGCGCAGTTGGCGGGTTACGCTAAACTGGTTGCGCTCAAAGTTCTTTTTTACCGTTTCGCCACTGCTGGCTAATGGCAACGGATATAACAAAGTAAAGTGTGCATCATCAACATCTAAGCCTTTGCGAAACAGACGAAGGATGCCGTATTTTTTTATCATTCTATCCAAGCGTTCCACAATCTTCAGTTTCCAATCGCTTTGCTTTTGCAGTTTGGCTAATTCATCTTTTTGGGTGCTTTGCAGAAAGTCCCAAAAGCGAAACTCGTCAATGGCATATTTGGCCTTAAAATCTTCGGGAACGCCCATGTAATAGCCATTGCCCGAACGATATAGTTCCTCACGTTCGTTTACGGTGCTTAAAGCAATATTTTGCTCTTTTAACTCTTCCAAGCAGGTGCCTGTAAGTCGTTTTTCTATGGTGGCTTCTAAGGCGGCTTCGTTGGTTTGTGATGGCATAGTAGTGTTAATTTTATATGTAAAATTTATCGTTGTGCCAGCTGGCAACATTGCTTTCGATGTAACTCGAAATTTTTATAAAACCTTCGTCATTTCTAATGATGTGGTCATGGAAACGTGCCTGCCAACCAAATTCTAATCCTAAACGATTGGCATGTTTTGTAACAGCCGATTTATACGAACCAATGATAGAGGAAACTGTATTTTTCCCCTGATTTTGAAACCGCTGTTGTGCTAGGGTTTTTAAATCGTGTAAATCGGGTGGCGGTAATAGTGATTGTTCGTCAAAATCATTATTCAAAATCAAAATGCCGTGTATATGATTGGGCATTACCACAAATGCATCTAATTCGACCTTTTGGGAATGATTTTTTATTTCATGCCAAAACACATCTGCCAATATGCCTACATTAGATAAATTCATTTTCCCATTGTTAATTTCCCCAAAATAATGTGCTCGATTGGCGGTACAAATCGTTATAAAATAGGCGGCATTGGCCGAATAATCCCACCATTCGGCACGTGTGGACGCAATTCGATATTTGTTTTTATATTTTTCAGGCATCGGTTTGTAATTTGGTTCAATCAATATTATTCATTTTTTTTGTAGAGACAAGGCACGCCTTGTCTATCTCTC
>JBBAKZ010000269.1:0-4659 GCA_040403275.1 Arcicella sp.
GAAAAAATTCAAAAACGATTGGGACTTGATGATGAAGGAATGAAGCAGGCCGTGCATGTGATTACCAAATTAAACCCAAAACCTGGCTCAGCCGAAGAAGATGGAATGGTAGTCCAGTACTTAATGCCTGATTATATATTGTTTAATAACAATGGAAAATTAGAACTCTCTTTAAATTCTAAAAATGCTCCAGAATTACGGGTGAGTCATTCATTTCACGAAATGTTGGATACTTACGATAAATCTGACAAAAATAATCGCATTATTAAAGAAACGGTGACGTTTATTAAACAAAAATTAGATTCGGCAAAATGGTTTATTGATGCGATTAAACAACGTCAAACTACCTTGCTGAGAACGATGAATTCTATTTTGGATTATCAAAAAGAATTTTTCTTGACGGGGGATGAAACGAAATTAAAACCCATGATTCTGAAAGATATTGCTACCCAAATAGACATGGATATTTCAACGGTTTCGAGGGTGGCAAGTAGTAAATCTGTTCAAACCGAATTTGGATTATATCCATTGAAATACTTTTTTTCCGAAGGAATTGCGACAGATTCGGGCGAGGATGTTTCAAGTCGTGAGGTGAAAAATATTTTAAAAGAATTAATTGATAATGAACCCAAAAAGAGTCCACTGTCCGATGATAAATTAGAAAAATTTCTCAACGACAAAGGGTACAATATTGCTCGCAGAACGGTGGCTAAATACCGTGAGCAATTAAATATTCCAGTAGCACGTTTGCGGAAGCAACTTTAAGTTTAGGAATAGGAGATTGGGAAATTAGAGATTAGGTACTTTTCAAGAAATATATTACTAAAATTAATCCCATGAGGTTTTAAAATCTTATGGGATTAGTTTTTTTTGAGTAAATTGTGACATGAAATGGAAGTATAATTTTATAATTCCCATTAACTAATAAACTAATCCCCAACCCTTAAAATTGACGACTCGCTTTGCTCAAACACTTTCCGCATTCTTGCATCCTTTGTTGATGCCAACCATCATTTTTGGGATTCTATTTTATATGGCTCCCGAGTCGATTCAGAATCTCGAATTGTTTAATGATTCTGCTCGTGTGGGATTAATGAGTCTAAAAATGGGCTTATTGTTATTGATTTTTCTTCAAACATTCATCCTGCCCGTTTTTACGATTTATTGCCTTCATCGTTTCGGCTTGGTCGGAGATTTAAAAATGGAAACCTTAGAAGACCGACGACTTCCTTACATCGTAACCATGGCTATTTATACTTTTGTGGCTACTTTTTTTACGATGAAATTGAAACAATTGCCAGAAGTGTCCATCATTATGACCGGAATTGCTTTTTCGATTGCCTTCGTCGCTGTAATAAGTTTATATTGGAAAATTTCGGCTCATGCAGTTGGCATTAGTGGAGCTTTGGGTGCTTTGATTGGTATTGCCATAAAATATAACAGCTATCAACTTTTTTTTCCAATAATAACGGTAATTTTAACTGCCGGATTTTTGTTTTCTGCCCGTTTACACCTGAATGCTCACACACCGACACAGATTATTGCGGGAGCATTTTTGGGATTAATCGTAAGTCTCTCAGTAGTGCTTTTTAGTGGCACTTTTTTTTAAAATCATCAACAAAAACAAGCATGTTCAATCATCTTATTTACGAAATAAAAGAAGGTATTTGTACCATAACTCTCAATCGTCCTGAAGTCTACAATGCGCTGAATCCTGCTTTAATTCGGGAAATCACCCATGCATTTTTACAAGCAGGAGTGGACTCTTCCGTTCGAGCTGTGGTCCTCACTGGAATGGGTGATAAAGCCTTTTGTTCGGGTGCAGACTTGAAGAGTGGTATGAATGGTTCAACAAGTTTGGGTGATTCATTGCGAAACGGATATAATCCTATGATATTGTCAATCAGAGATTTAGCTAAGCCCGTTATTTGCCGATTGAATGGGGTTGCAGCGGGAGCGGGTTGTTCGTTAGCCTTAGCTTGTGATGTAATTATTGCTTCGGAAACTGCCCGAATGTCGCAAATTTTTGTGAGTATTGGGCTGGTGATTGATGCAGGTTCCTCGTTTTTTTTACCCAGATTATTGGGTTCTCAAAAAGCTTTTGAATTAGCTTCAACTGGTAGAATTGTGGACGCAAAGGAATGTTTGGAATTAGGATTAGTCAATCGAGTTCTTCCACCCAATGAGTTAGATTTAGCCGTAGAACAAACGGCAAAAATGTACGCCAAATCAGCCACGCAAGCCATTGGTTTAATCAAAAAAATGTTAAATCAATCTTATCATTCAACCTTAGCACAAATGCTGGAATTGGAAGCCGTAAATCAAGATATGGCGAGCCAGACTCATGATTTTATGGAGGGCGTTTCGGCATTTTTAAGCAAAAAAGCACCTAACTTTAAAGGGCAATAAAGTGTGTTATGTCACGATTAATCCAGTATTTTACCAAAAGCAGATAAAATAATTCAGTTTGCAGTGGAATATAAGTAGTTGCCTAATAATTTCGTTATCAATGAGTTAAAGCGATTTCGCCGAAGGACTACTCAAAACTATTTATAGCCCACTATTTACGAAGCCGTCAACACAGCCTTTTCTCGCTTTTTAAACCATAAATATACTAAGGCAACAAAAGCTAAAAAAGCAGATAATTCATAAGGAAGAGCCATATTTTCTACTTTTCCTTTATATAGATATCCCGCAAATAAAGCGCCAATGCCAATGCCCGCTTCGAGCGCAATATAAGTTGTTGCCAAGGCTCTTCCACGATAATTTTCATGTGATAAATCAACCGTCCAAGCCATCAAAGTAGGTGTATTGAATCCCCATGAAAATCCAAAAAGTATAGATGCCAGCACAAAAAGCCATACTGAATTTACTTCGGCAAACATAATCATTGAAACAACCATCAAAATTGCGGAGATTATTAGAACAGGAATCCTACCGTATTTATCAGAACTTTTCGAAAAAAGAAAACGAACAACTAATGATGCAATGGTGGAAATGGTGAAAAATAATCCTTTATTTGTCATGCCTAAAATTTTGGTTTGGTCAGCCACGAGTGTTAGAATTACACCAGATGAAAAACATAATAAAAGCATGACCACAAACGCAGGAATAACTCGTGGTTCAAAAATATCTATCCAACCAATCCTAAATAGTTTCAACGAAAAAGGCTGTTTCTGAGATTTTGGTAACGTTTCCTTCATGTTGAGCAGAATCAAAATCGAACCCAAGGCAAAAGCAGAGGAAGTATAAAACATGACATTTATGGTTGTGAACGTGGCTAAATAACTACCAATCGTGGGGCCAATTGACATTCCAGTTGCCGTGAAAATTCCTAGCATCCCTTGCGCCTCCCCTCTTCTGTCTTCTGGAATGATATCGGCTACGTAAGCGGCAGTGGCGGTGGGTTTTGTTCCAGTAGAAAATCCGTGCAAAAATCTCAATAGTAAAAATCCAAATACGGTGTGAACAAAAGGATAAAATCCTCCGCAAATAAAACATACAATTGAACCAAATGCCATAATGGGTACTCGACCAATGGTGTCCGTTAATTTTCCGGAAAAAGGCCTTGCAAAACCGGCGGTAAGCGTAAAAAGAGCAATGATGTAGCCGATATATTCTTCGCCGCCCATGCCTTTTAAATAGTCGGGCAATTCGGGAATCATCATTTGAAAACTAGCGGAGAAAAGGAAATTACTCACACAGAGTAACCAAAATTGAGTAGTATAAATAGAGGGTGGTTTTTCCATCTGCAAAGATAATGAATCGAGATTGGTGGATTGGGAATAGGCCTTAATTTTTTTGCCAAACGCTTACAAAATACTAAAACCTAATCCCAAAAAAGACACTCGATTTACAAAATCTTATAAATATCAACCGAATCAATTTTATCTTTTAATTCTTTAATATTAATACTCGATTTGATGGCTGCGTCTTTTTTCTTCTTTTTTGAGCCCAAATCCTTCATCAAGTCATCGTAAACCATTTGAGCGGGTTTTTCGCCTACACCCTCAATAATATTATTAGCTTTAGCTACATTAATGGCTTGTTTCACCTGTTCGAAATATCGGTTTTCAAAATCAAAATACTGATCGTGAACCGTAATGAAACGGTTACATAGGCTTTGCACGTAATCCAAATTATTATTAACATGACGAATATCCAACTCGGTCGTCAGCATTTCTCCCAAATTAGTTTTTCCATTTTTTTCCGTGTATTTGCTCTCAATTTCGGTGATTTTTTTTTTCATATAATCTGTCGAAAATTCACCAATCATATAATTAAAATAATCATCTAAGCCTTCATCATTTCTAATATCTCGAGGATTATAACCTATTTTTTGAGCATCTTTTTTAAATTTTTCTAAGACATCCAACTGTAAAGCTTCCAACATCGTAACGGTTTGCCCGCTTGAATTAGTGTTCATCAAATTGGCTTTATCCAACATATTATAAAAACCTGTGTAACGTTGTAATTCCTTTTCGAATTCTTTGATTTTATCAAAATTAACTTTCTTATCTTGCATACCCGAAGCATATGCAACATTCACCGCCGCAGTGGAAAGATTCACAGCCTGAGAAGCATAAGGAATTAAGCCCACAATTGGGCTATCCTTTAAGCTTTTCAATACATTCATAAAGCGTTCGTTTTTTTCTTTCT
>JBBAKZ010000270.1:0-4651 GCA_040403275.1 Arcicella sp.
AAAAACAAAAATTATTCATTGTTCACATATCCTTCCCATTTTTCAATTACACGTTGAATTTCGATTGGAAGTTCAGAATCGAAAAGCATAAATTCATTTGTTTTGGGATGAATAAAACCTAAAGATTTTGCATGAAGGGCTTGACGTGGACACATTTTGAAGCAATTATTAACAAATTGTTCATACTTTGAAAACAAAGTTCCTCGTAATGGTTTATTACCTCCGTAGGTTTCATCATTAAAAAGCGTGTTACCAATAAATTTCAAATGCACTCTAATTTGATGCGTTCTTCCTGTCTCTAAATTACATTGAATCAGCGAAACATACCGAATTTTTTTCAAAACTTTGTAATGGGTAACTGCTTCTTTCCCTTGCAAACCATCTGGAAAAACGGCCATAATTTTACGGTCTTTCAAACTTCTGCCAATATTTCCTTCAATGGTTCCTTCCTCAGATTTTGGTTCTCCCCAAACCAATGCATTGTAGGTTCTTTCGATAGAATGATCGTAAAACTGTTTAGCCAAATGCGTCATCGCTTGGTCGGTTTTGGCAATTACCAAAAGTCCGGACGTATCTTTATCAATCCGATGCACCAAACCCGGCCGAATTTCTTCATTGCGATGGGTTGGTAAGTTTTGAAAATGATAGACTAATGCATTCACCAAAGTTCCATCCCAATTGCCATGCGCAGGATGTACTACCATCCCTGCTGGTTTGTTCACTACCAATAATTCGTCATCTTCATAAACAATATCCAATGGAATATCTTGAGCGATAATTTCATGATCACGGATTGGTTCAGTCAACGAAACCGTAATTACATCTAACGGCTTAATTTTATAACTTGCCTTTACTGCCAAATCATTCACTTTTACCAAACCTGAATCAATTCCATCCTGAATTTTTACTCTTGAAGCATTTTGTAATTTTGTCATCAAAAATTTATCTACCCTAATCGTACTTTGCCCTTTATCAACCTCAATCCTATGATGTTCATATAATTCTTCGTAATCTTCTTCTAAATCTTGCATATATTTGTGTACATCAGCCGTTTTGCCAATATTATTACAAATTTAAAACATTCTTGTCATGATTCAATTACCTCCCTCCCCATTACAAAAAATTGATGACCCCATATTGAAAAATTTTTCCATCGATTTGTACATAAAAAGAGACGATTTAATCCATCCAGAAATTACAGGAAATAAATGGCGAAAACTTAAATATAATCTTATCGAAGCCCGTGAAAAAGGATTTGATAGTCTAATGACCTTTGGGGGGGCTTTTTCAAATCATATTTATGCCACATCAGCGGCAGGAAAAGAATTCGGTTTTAAGACCACGGGCATTATTCGGGGGGATGAATTGACCCCACTTTCCAACGAAATTTTGATGTATTCAAAAATCAATGGTATGGATTTAATTTTTCTTCCAAGATTAAATTATGGATTCAAAGATAAAATTTCCAGACAGTACAAAGATGATTTTTATGTAATTCCAGAAGGGGGTTCCAATGAATTAGCCATCAAAGGCGTTGTGGAAATGATGGATGAAATTTATGACGAAATAACGCCCGACTACGTCTGTGTGGCCGCAGGAACGGGCGGAACTTTGGCAGGAATTGTTTCGGGATTGCGAGGAGAAACGGAAGCCATGGGTTTTGCCGTTTTAAAAGACAAAGGCCTAATGTGGAATTTTGTTTCAAAATTGATCACCAATGACAAAGAATTTGATATTTCTAATGATTACATTTTTAATAATTACGGAAAAACAACGCCCGAATTAATTGATTTTATCATTCAATTTGAAAAACGAAATCCGACCATCAAATTAGAGCAAGTTTATACGGGAAAAATGATGTATGGGGTTTATGACATGATAAAACGGGGCGAATTCAAAGAAAATTCAACGGTTGTGGTCATTCATACGGGTGGATTACGGGGGCGTATGAAAGATTTAGGCGAAATTTTTTAGATATTTTCAGTAACGTGTTTTTGAATATTTTTACAAACTTGATTGAGCGGTAAATCGTTCGCATCAAAGGTGTCACTTAGCGAAATGTGTCGGTTTTGTGCAACTTAAAATAAAAGAAAACCATTTTTTGGGACTGTAATTTATCAGTCTTGAAAAATTACATTTCCCTAAGTACTCATTAAAAACTAGTTTATGTTTGAATGTGTTGCACTAGCTTGATAAATAAAGAGTTCCTGTACTATTGCCAAACAACAAAATCCCAAGCCATACTTACTATTCTTTATAATACGTTGTTCATCAGCCTATCTTGTGGGTGTTTGTAACAAAAAAGCAAAAGGCTTCTATTTTCAAAAAATAGAAGCCTTTTGCTTTTTTGTTGTAATAGTTACTTAAAATTAACCGACTGAACCTTCCAAAGAAACCGCTAAAAGTTTTTGAGCTTCCACAGCAAACTCCATTGGCAATTGGTTTAAAACTTCTTTTGCGTATCCATTTACAATTAAGGCAACCGCCGCTTCCGTCGAAATCCCTCTTTGATTACAATAAAACAACTGGTCTTCGCCAATTTTTGAAGTCGTAGCTTCGTGCTCTACGGTAGCGGTTTTATTTTTAACTTCTATATAGGGGAACGTGTGAGCACCACAACGGTCGCCCATCAAAAGTGAATCGCACTGCGAGAAATTACGAGCATTATCCGCCCGTTTCATTACTTCCACCAAACCTCTATATGAATTATGAGACTTACCCGCCGAAATACCTTTGGATACAATTCTTGATTTGGTATTTTTACCAATATGTATCATTTTTGTACCCGTATCCGCTTGTTGCATATTATTGGTAACTGCTACTGAATAAAATTCTCCAATAGAATTATCACCTTTTAGAATAACAGATGGGTATTTCCAAGTAATTGCCGAACCCGTTTCTACTTGAGTCCAAGAGATTTTCGAATTAGGTCCATCACAAATACCACGCTTCGTCACAAAGTTGTAAATACCACCTTTCCCTTCTTTATCGCCAGGATACCAGTTCTGCACAGTTGAATATTTCACCTCAGCATCAGTGTGCGCAAAAATCTCAACGACGGCAGCATGAAGCTGATTTTCATCCCGTTGTGGAGCTGTACAACCTTCCAAATAACTCACATACGAACCTTCGTCTGCTACAATTAGCGTTCTTTCAAATTGTCCTGTTCCACCTTGATTTATTCTAAAATAAGTTGAAAGTTCCATTGGACAACGAACACCTTTGGGAATATAACAAAAAGAGCCATCCGAGAAAACGGCTGCATTTAAAGCCGCAAAAAAGTTATCTTTTGCAGGAATAACCGAACCCATATATTTTTTAATCAATTCTGGATGTTCTTGAATCGCTTCTGAAATAGAACAAAATATAATGCCTCTTTTGGCCAAATCTGCCTTGAAAGTTGTGCCTACTGAAACGGAGTCAATCACGGCATCAACGGCGATTCCCGAAAGTTCTTCGCCATCTTTTACATTCAACAGCCGTTTTTGTTCTTTCAGTGAAATACCTAATTTCTCAAAAGTAGCACGTAATTCTGGGTCAACATCATCCATCGAATCCACAACTTTTGCTGCCTTGGGAGCCGAATAATATTTGATAGATTGATAATCAACGGGTGTATAATTAACATTTGCCCAAGTAGGCTCTTTCATTTCCAACCACATAGCGTAGGCATCCAAACGCAATTCCAACATCCATGCCGGCTCATTTTTCTTTGCCGACAGCTGTCTAATAACGTTCTCACTTAAACCCGCAGGAATTTCATCCGCTTCGAAATCATTGTGAAAACCGTACTTATACTCTGAGGAGGTTACTTCTTCTAAAATATCTATTTCTTCCTTTGCCATTTTATGGGTGTCGTAAATTACGTTATTGGTCACGACTAAATTTAGTCATTGACTTGCAAATTTAACCCTAAAACACTTACAAAAGTTCGCTTGTTTAGAATTTTTCTATTTTGGTATTGAGATTGAGTGATGAACTTTACGCAACGAGTTTTACAGATGTTTAATTATTAACGACGCTAATTACTCACCGCTCAAAGTTGCAAAGGAACGGAACGATTTAGCGATTCTTCTAATGATATAAAGGTTTCGGTTCGCTGAATACCTTGTACTTTTTGAATTTTATCGTGTAATACTTCCCTGAGATGTACGGTATCCCGACAGACTATTTTGGCGAAAATCGAATAAATCCCCGTCGTATAATTTATACTCACCACTTCAGGAATTTCAATTAATTGCTTAGCCACTACTTCGTAAAGCGAACTTTTATCCAAGTAAATGCCCAAAAAAGCTGAAATATCCCAGCCTAATTTTGTGTGGTCTAAGACTAATTGAGAGCCTGTAACAATACCAGCCTCCTCCATTTTAGTCATACGCACGTGAACGGTACCGCCAGAAACGTGAATTTTTTTTCCAATTTCGGTATAAGGCATATTGGCATTTTGCATTAAAAGGCTCAATATCTTCATGTCCACTTCATCAATTGCTACATTTTTATTAATCATTATTTTTTTGTTCTGGTTTTATCAATGCGACTAAGGAGAAATTTATTGAAAATGCAAAAAACGCCGAATACATTACTATCACTAGCTAGCCTTCGTAATAAGTAACTTATTTCTTTAAGCCTAATGAAAAAACGTATTGAAAAA
>JBBAKZ010000271.1:0-4635 GCA_040403275.1 Arcicella sp.
TTTGAGGTTTTCAAGGTCTTTTTGGCCTGCTTGGTCAACAGCACCCGCAACCGTCACGACTCGGTTGAACCGATCAATGCATAATATCTCCACTATTTTAAATTCCCCTTGCTTAAACTTTACTAAATGTTGTTTCTGAACTTGGTTCAGCATTTCGGGTGTGATTTTGAAACGAATAGTATCGTTTGTTGAAAGCACTTTCAGATTCATATAATCATAGATAATCAAGTTTTCACGGTATAAAACATCATTATTTACCTTTTGAATTTTCTTTAATAATTTAGCATTTACCTCTTTAACGGTAACTAATAATTCAGCCGAAGTGGAGGCTTTTTGGGTAAGGCGTTTATAAAATTCGTCTTCAATGTAATTCAATCGAAGCCAATAGATTACCATGAAGATTGCTAACACAATCACCGAAACCAACAAGGTAAATTGTAAAGTAAGTTTGGCTCTGATTTGCATAAATTTGATTTGATAACTTGAAAATATGCTAATTTGAAAGTGACTAATTTCCTTAAGAAATCGTTGTTTTTCATCTTCAAAGTTTCGTATGGGGTTATTCCTCTACCTTCAGTACATATCCAACGCCATATTGCGTATGAATGAGCTTTGTATCATAATTTTTATCTATTTTTTTCCGTAACATTGTCATAAAAACTTCGATGACATTTGTTCCCATATCAAAACGACTATCCCATACTTTTTGGGCAATATCGGCCTTTGAAATCACCTTTCCATGATTTCTCAATAGGTATTCCAACAAAGCAAACTCACGGGCAGTTAGGTCAATTTTATCGCCTCCTCTGGTCACGGAATGTGCGTCAAAATTCATCTCTAAATCACTGTATATCAAAGTATTACTGGTAATTGGTAAGGGAGTTTGTGTACTTCGTTTTGCTAATACTTTTATGCGAGCCAAGAGTTCCATAAAGTCGAAAGGTTTCACTAAATAATCATCCGCTCCCGCATCAAAACCCATTAATTTTTCTTCAATACTTCCCAAAGCTGTGAGCATCAAAATGGGCGTAGTAATGCCTTCTTGCCGCAGTTCTTTGCTCATCTGCAAGCCATTGATGCCTGGCATAATGATATCAGAAACGATGATTTGGTACCGGTTTTTTTTGGCAAGATGTTTCCCAATCATTCCATCGTAGGCAATGTCTACGTCAAAACCATTTTCTTCTAATCCTTGTCGAAGCGATTGAAGTGTTTTGGGTTCGTCTTCTATGAGTAGTATTTTCATTTCGTTGTTGAATTTTTCATTGTCGTTTTTCGTTGTTCGGTTTTTTCAGTTCGATTTTTGTTATTCGTTGTTTGATATTAGTTATTCGATACAATTAAAACTATCATCGAATAACAAGAATCGAACATCGAACAGCTATCATCGAACAACGAAAATAAAACATCGAATATTCCCAAAGATAAAACAAAAAACTCCGCAAGAGATATATTTATCTTGCGGAGTTTTAAATTATAATTCCTAAAATCTTATTTACAAATTATCTTTCACCTTTGATTTGTCCATCGTCGCCATAGTACCAAAAACGTGATCCCATAACGGAGATGATACCCCAAAAACTGCGTTTCCATCTTTGTAATGATGCACAGCGTGATTTATCCATAATTGCTTCATAAAATTTTTGGGTGGCGCATAGGCGTGTACTGAGTAATGAACCAACAAATAAGCGGCATATCCCCAAATAAAACCTGGGAAAAAGGCGTAAGCAGATTCACCCATTAATAAGAAAAATACCGTAAAAAGGGTTAAGGCAGCCACCGCAGCAATAACTGGTGGCATGGCCAAACGAGTTTTATCTTTCGGATATTCATGGTGGACGCCATGGGTTACGTACTGAAACTTAGCTCTTGCCTCTGTAGTAGGTTCGATGTGATACACACTTCGATGTACCCAATATTCTACAAAAGTGAATACAATTGCGCCTGTAAAAAATAGGGTTCCAATTACCCAATTTTCCAAATTGGTATGCGTAAAGGCATAATAACCTAAAACTGCGCCCGCTACAAAAAACATCGATACGGGAGTGGCTATATGCGTATGTGAAAGTTTTTCTAAAATAGGGTTATCAAATAACTGTTTTGTTCCACTATTTTTAGGGCGTACTTTATTCTGTGTTGCTTCCATAAAATTATTTTACTGGTAGTAAATAGCGTATATTTTTAGAGAATTAAACTTTGCAAAAATTGTACTAATTTAATAAAAAGCAGCCAATATCTCACTTTTCATTGAACTATAATCACAAAGATACGTAATAATTTAATTTGTGGTTTGAGTGGAATAGAAAAAATATTTCGTTTAACTTTTTGGTGACTTAGCCCGTATAATCAATCTCAACGACTGGTCATAAGTAACATAATTCCAAAGCCAGTTAATAAAAATCAACATTCTGTTCTTCACTCCCACAATTGCCATCAGGTGGACAAACATCCAAGTGAGCCACGCAAAAAATCCTTGAAATTTCCAGAAAGGAAGATCCACAACGGCCAAATTTCTCCCGACGGTTGCCATTGAACCTAAATCTCTGTAAATAAACGGCTTTAATTCATTGCCTCTTATGAGATTTATCAGATTTTTGGCTAATAATTTCCCCTGTTGAACGGCAGGCTGAGCCACTTGCGGATGTCCATTCGGGTATTTTTCTTCGGTCATAAGCGCAACATCACCAAGGGCAAAAATATTGTCATAACCGTCTACTTGGCTATAAGTATTTACTTTCATGCGCCCTCCACGCATGATGATGGCGGGATTTATTCCATCAATCGAGTTAGCTTTTACCCCAGCCGCCCAAACCAAATTGTTCGTTCTGATTTTTGAGCCATCATTAAAATAAGCGTATTGACCATCAAAATCACTTACTCGACAACCTAACATTACGTTTACCCCTAATTGTTCAAGATATTCTTTTGATTTTACTTGCGCATTTTTAGACATGGGGCCCAGCAACTCCGCTCCCGATTCAACGATGTAGATTTGCATCAGATCAAAATTTAATTCGGGATAATCTTTTGGTAAAATGTGTCTTTTCATTTCTGCTAAAGTACCCGAAACCTCCACGCCCGTAGGTCCTCCGCCCACAACTACTACGTTCATCAAACCTGTTCGCTCATCCTCATTATCAGAAACTAAGGCTTTTTCAAAGTTTTCTAAAAGCCTATTTCTCAGTCCTAGCGCTTCCCCAACGGATTTCATGGGTAAGGCTTTATCCGCAATATTTTGATTGCCAAAAAAATTGGTGTCAGCGCCAATGGCTAATATTAAATAATCGTAAGGAATATCGCCTAAATTGGTTTCAACAATGTTTTGTTCCGAAATAATTTTCGTAACAGATGCGACTCGAACGTGAATATTGGGATGGTTATGAAACGCCAAACGAAGTGGAAAAGAGATGGCAGAAGGTTCAATTCCAGCGGTGGCTACTTGATAAAAAAGGGGTTGAAATTGATGATAATTATTTTTGTCAATCAGTACCACTTGAAAATCATCGTTTCCTGCAAGGCTCTGAGCAACTTGTAGGCCACCGAAACCTGCCCCAATAATAATTACCTTTTTTTGATTGGTCTGTGGAATATTTAGGGTCATAATTTTTGGCTTTCGGCTGTCAGCTATTGGCTTTCAGTTATAGTTTAGAGTTTTAATTCATGAATGTCTTCTGTTTATAAAGAGCATTTAGCCAAATGCAGATAGCCAACAGTCGAGCATTTTACTATTTCTCGGCACAGATTTGGCTTGGAAATTTCCAACTTTTGGCGGTTACTTTTTCGTAATAACGTTCATATAAAGGTAAGATTTTTTCAATATCAAATTCTTTTGCTTGTTCGAGGGCATTGTGCTTAAATTGGGCTAATTTTTCATCATTTTCTAAAAGCGAAATAGCATTTTTTGCCATATCGTCCACGTCACCAATTTTAGAAACATAACCCGTTACACCATGGATATTTACTTCAGTAATCCCCCCTGCATCCGAGGAAATCACGGGTACTTCGCAGGCCATTGCTTCCAAGGCAGCAAGTCCAAAACTTTCTTTTTCGGAGGTTAGTAAAAATAAATCTGCTAATGATAACACTTCTTCAATAACATCCAATTTCCCTAAAAATCTTACATCATTTTGCACGCCCAGTTCTCGACAAAGCATCTCAATGCCAGTTCTTTCGGGTCCATCGCCCACCAAAAGTAATTTGCAGGGAATTTGTTTATTTACTCGATAAAAAACTTGTACAATATCTTCAATACGCTTAACTTTTCTAAAATTGGAAGTGTGCATTAATAGTTTTTCTCCGTTGGGACAAATGGCAATTTTGAAATGGTCTTTTCGCAACTTTTTGAAGCGTTCTAAATCAATAAAATTGGGAATTACTTCAATATGATTTACGATTTCAAACTCTTCATAAGTATCATTTCTCAGACTTTCGGATACTGCCGTTACACCGTCAGATTCATTGATTGAAAACGTTACAACGGGTTCAAAAGACGGGTCTTTTCCTACGAGTGTGATGTCCGTTCCGTGCAAAGTGGTGATGAAGGGAATATGAATTCCTTTGGATTTTAAAATTTGCTTCGCCAAGAAAGCTGCCGAGGCGTGCGGGATGGCATAATGCACGTGGAGTAAGTCAAGT
>JBBAKZ010000272.1:0-4610 GCA_040403275.1 Arcicella sp.
CAACCCGTCACGTGAAAGGTTTTTCCGAATGAACCACAAATAAAACTTCGTTCTTGCAAAACTGTACTTCTACATAATGACCAATGCTCACGACCATCGAAAATGATGTGTTCATAAACCTCATCTCCAATCAAGAAAATATTAGTATCTCGCACCATATCAGCCAATTGCGTTAAATCATTTTGACTAAAAATCGTACCAGTTGGATTGTGAGGTGTGTTCAAAATAATCAATTTTGTTCGTTCCGTTATCTTTGATTTTACGACTGTCCAATCAATTTGATAATCGTTTTCGGGGGTGAGCGTTACATACACGGGCGTACCTCCGTTGAGTCTGACAGCGGGAGCGTAAGAATCGTAGCAAGGTTCCAACAAAATGACTTCATCATCTTGATGAACAACGGCGGTGATGACAGCGTAGAGTGCTTCGGTTGCTCCCGATGTAATGGTTACTTCAGTATCTGGATGATAATTTATGTGGTATAAGTCGCTAACTTTCTGGGCAATAATTTCTCTGAGCGGCTGAATTCCTGCCATCGGAGCGTATTGATTCATCCCTTTTTTGAGATAATAATTAACTAAATCGGTGAGTTTAGGAGAACAATTAAAACTTGGAAAACCCTGAGATAAATTTAAAGCACCATAATCAGTGGCTAATTTTGACATGACAGTGAAAATGGTAGTGCCTATGTTGGGTTGTTTTGAGATAATTTGCATGAAAAAAGAATTGGATTAAAGTAAATTTTAACGAGAATAAAATATCAATTGGTATCAAAAATACTTCTTTAGATGCTAAAATATCGATTAAATATTTATTTTAATCAAACTTTCTGAGAATTGAAGGTGTCTATACAGCGTTTCTGGCGATGCCCTATTGTTCAAGTGTATTTTGTTTAGCTTCTCCAATAAACTAGATAATCAACGAGATATTTGATTATTGAAACGTACAATGTCAGAAATGAAAAGGTAAAACAAAATAACAAAATTCACTTTCGCATAATAATTTTAAGTATAAGTTGTAATTATAAAAGTTTTTAATGATACTGTAAATTTGTTTTGATAATTTGCTAGTGAAACAAAAACAGTCTATGAATCGTCAGGAACAAATCGGTAAATTACAAGCCACTAGAGAGTTTGATATTTGTATTATTGGGGGAGGAGCGACGGGGGCAGGTATAGCGCTTGATGCAACTTTGAGGGGGTTGAAAGTAGTATTAATTGACAAAAGTGATTTTGCGGGACAAACTTCTTCAAAATCTACCAAGTTGATACACGGTGGTGTTCGATATTTGGAACAAGCCGTAAAAAAATTAGATTGGGAACAGTACAAAATGGTTCGTAAATCCTTGCGTGAGCGTGAGACTTTGCTCAAAAATGCCCCTCATTTATCCCATCCTTTGGCGTTGATTACCCCATGTTTTAATCTTTTTGAAGGTATCTATTACACCATCGGCATGAAAATGTACGAGTGGATTTCAGGTTCGCAGAGTATTGCCAAAAGCCAATGGTTGTCCAAAAAAGAAACCTTAAATCTAATTCCAGAATTGAAATCCAAACGGCTCAGTTCGGGAGTTTTGTATTACGATGGGCAATTGGATGATGCCCGTTATTGTTTGGCGCTCGTACAATCTGCGGAGGCGAATGGAGCGGCAGTTTTGAATCATACGCAAGCATTGAAGTTTAGTAAAAATGAAGATAATGGACGGCTTAAATCGTTGAATGTCAAAGATTTAATTACAGGAGATGAATACGGAATAAATTCAAAAGTGTTCGTGAATGCCACCGGGCCTTTTGCGGATAGTATTCGTCGGATGGCGAGTTCAAAGATGAAACCCCGTATCAAAGTTAGTCGTGGTGCTCATTTGGTTTTGCCTCGAGAAGTAATGAATGGCGATACGGCAATTTTGGTACCTAAAACGGACGATGGACGGGTTATTTTTATGATTCCTTGGCAAGACCAAGTGCTGATTGGAACGACTGATGAAGCGGATGAACTTTCCGAAAACCCCAAACTGGAAGATTACGAAAAAACGTATTTATTAGAGTATGTTAATCGTTATTTTGAAAAAACCGTTACGCCCGACCAAATAAAAAGTGGCTTTGCGGGACTCCGACCACTTTTGCAGGTTCAGTTGCAATCAGCCATGAATTCTGACACAAAATCCTTAGTCCGTGACCACGAAGTTGAAATAGACCGCCGTTCAAAATTAGTGAGTATCATGGGTGGAAAATGGACTACCTACCGATTAATGGCAAAAGACACTTTGGATGAAATTTATAGGGAAGTTTTGAAAAAAGAAATCGTAAAATGTACCTCTGAACATCAAGTATTACACGGTGGAGAAAATTATCGTTTTGAAGATTGGCAAGAATTAGTAAATAAGTACGGAATCTCAGCGTGGACGGCTCAGCATCTCACGAAAAAATACGGAACCAATGCGTTGAAAGTAATGCAATTAACTGAAAATCAGGTTGATTTGAAAGAATTGTTAGTGCCAAATCATCCCTTTATTAAAGCAGAAGTTTTGTACGCAATTCAAGAAGAAATGGCAATGACCGTTGATGATGTTTTGGAAAGAAGATTGGGTTTGAAATTAAGAGATGAAGCCGCCGCAAAATCCGTTGAGCAATATGTGCAACAGGTTTTAGAAAATTTACCCACTTTATGATTAGTAGGTAATAAGTGATTCATCTTTTTTTAAATACAGGAATTTCATCATCCTGCCGATAGGCAATTGCCTTGCAAGTGAGTGAATAAAAATACTCAATAATACGCTATAATTTGACAATAAAAACAAAATAAACAAGGTATTACCAAAACTTGATATAATTCTTGTTGAACAATCATCTTTATACTGATATAAATCTGGAAAATCATGGTAAGGAATTGTAGAGATAAAATTCAGCTATTTTCAAAATTAAGATAATGGTTACCGCAATCACAACTTGAAGTTTATAAAGAAAAATGTATAAGTAATTTAAAATCAATACTTTATAAAATTATACAAACATTTTTTATTTCAATACAGGTACTGTTTTCTTGTCATTTCTGCATCTGTCGGAACAGTATTTTACTTCTTCCCAGACTTTTTCCCACTTTTTTCTCCAAGTGAACGGACGTCCGCAGGTTACACAGGTTTTGGTTGGGAGGTCTGATTTCTTTTTTGTTTTCATATTCATAAAACTATCAAATTTAAAAATTTGTTATTTTTGATAAATAATTTCACCCATAAATTAGGGTTAGGATTTATTTAGTATTGGAACTCGTTATTAATCAAGCTGTTGCAACCTATTCAAACATAAATTATTTTTTAACGAATACTTAAACTCAATAAAATAATGTCAGATTTACTTAAAAACTATACCAGTATTATCGAACAAACCGTTCAATGGGGTGATATGGATGCCGCCCAACACATAAATAACACCGTTTATTTTAGGTATTTTGAAGCCGCTCGCATCGCTCTTTTTAGTGAAATCGGATTCATGGATTTCTCGGGAGAAGATGGTGTTGGTCCAATTTTAGCTGAGACGTCTTGCCAATACAAAGTGCCCCTAACTTTCCCCGATACAATCAAAATCACGGCACGAATACTGCCCGATTCAATCAGCGAATATGGTTTTTTGATGCAACATTTAGTTTACAGTGAAAAACTCCAAAGAATTGCCGCCGAAGGAACGTCTCGCATTGTTTGTTATGATTATAAAAATAAACAAAAAGCATTGATTTCAAGCGAGTTACGTGAAAAATTGACTGCCTAATTCCAATATTTATATAGAAACCGCCATTCATCACAACTTCAACCGATGGTTATTTTTTCCAATTATGAATTAAAAATATTTTATCGTTGGAGCGAAATGGTTTTTATGAATAGCACTAAAACTGAAGGTTGGGATGGAAATTATCGGGCTAAAAAATCCTAAAAAGATATTTATTCTTTGCAACTGACATTCAAAAATAGCAATTAATCCAATGAAGTTTTGAAGCATTCGGGGGTTGCTTTGTTGATGCGGTGATTTTTGGAACAAAAAAGGTGGCTAAAAATTAATTTTAGCCACCTTTTCAAGATTTTTTAAAAACCTATGCTAACTCCGCAATTACCGTTTCTCCGCCCACGGGAATATCATTTAGCTTTACTAAAATTTTAGCATCTAAAGGTAAATAAATATCTATTCTTGAGCCAAATTTGATAAATCCAAATTCTTTTCCTTGTTCAACGGCCGTTCCAACTTCTACGTACCAACAAATTCTACGAGCCAAAGCACCCGCTACTTGTCTGAAAAGTACTTCCGTTCCGTTGGCGTGTTTGGTCACAATGGTTGTTCTTTCATTGTCCGTACTTGATTTTGGATGCCATGCTACCAAGAATTTTCCAGGATGATATTTAAAATAAGAAATAATTATTTTAATTATCGATATATTCTCATCTATACAATAAATGAGACTTCTATAAATTCTAATGTTTAATTCTAATATTTTCTAACTGTTTGAGAGTTTCATTTATTTAATTGTATGCTTCTGTTTGATATTCAGGCACAATGTTTTATTATTAATCATTTATTTTTTATCTTATTATTTTGCCAGCTTAGCTTATCTTTTTTTTCTAATAC
>JBBAKZ010000273.1:0-3798 GCA_040403275.1 Arcicella sp.
AATCCAAGCCATCCGCAACCTAAAATACTGATTTTCATACAAAAAAGCCCCCCCAACCCCCGAAGGGAGAGTTTTATGTCTCAAATTGAGAACGAATAATTCCCCTTCGGGGGTTAGGGGGCTTCTTTTACAGATAAAATTTCTTCCACAAAATATATTCTTCTACTACTTCTGGTACCATGTATTTTATGGAGTGCTTATTTTTTAGACAATCTCGAATAAAGGTCGCTGAAATATCTAAAGAAGGTGAATTGATAGATTTTACATTTGAATGATTTTCTACCTCACTTTTCACAGAATTAGGTCTTGGATAAACGTATAAGCCAAAATATTCCAAGATTTTATCATGATTTTTCCAATTGGGGAATTGCGCTAAATTATCACTACCAATAATCAATTTAAATTCATGTTGCGGATGTTTTTCCTGAATTCTTATCAGTGTATCAATTGTAAACGACGGTTTTGGCATCGAAAACTCAATATCAATGGCTTTAAATTTTGAATTATCGGCAATGGCTTTTTCAACCATTGTCAAACGGTCAAATTCATGCAAAAGAGAATTATTTTTTTTGAATGGATTTTGGGGCGAAACCACAAACCAAACTTGTTCTAAGTCGGTGGTAGTTGCCATGACATTTGCCACAATCAAATGCCCAACATGTATGGGATTAAACGACCCAAAGAATAAACCAATTTTCATTTGTATAGGGGTTATGGGATTTAGTGTTTGTGGGGTTTTGGGATTTAAGAATGTGTAAAGTAAACCCCTAATCCCAAAACATCTTAACTCCTAAATCGCTAACCTTGAATAAATTCATCAAATAACTTTTGTGCTTTTCTGAATGCTGTTGTTAAGTCGTCATTTACTAAAATAACGTCAAATTGGTCTTGAAAAGCCATTTCAAATTTCATCTTAAAAACTCTTTTTGAAATAGAATCTTCCGAATCCGTTCCACGTTCACGAAGGCGTTTTTCCAATTCTTCCACGCTGGGCACTTTTACAAAAATGGATAAGGCTCTTTCTTTGTAATATTCCTTCAATTTCACGCCTCCACGTACATCTACGTCAAAAATTACGTGTTTACCCGATGCCCACAATCTCTCAATTTCGGATTTCAACGTACCATAATAGGCACCTGGATAGACTTCTTCCCATTCTACGAACTCATTATTGATAATTTTTGCTTTGAATTCGTCGGGCGTCATAAAGTGATAATCCTTACCATTTTCTTCGTTACGTCCACGTTTGTCACGGGTGCAGGCAGAAATTGAAAAGCCCAAGTTGTCGTTATTTGCCAAAAGATGTTTGACAATAGTGGTCTTGCCCGATCCAGAGGGGGCAGAGAAGATAATAAGTTTACCGTTTTCCAAGAGTGACTGATATGATGATGGCTCATTCCCAAATCATTAATTGGCGAGTTGGGATGAAGTTAATTTACTACAAAAATAAAAAGTTATTAAGTTAATCCGTGTTAAACGAGTAACTTAATAACTTAAAATAAAATAATTCTAAAAAGAATTTTATAATCCATTGACTTTCTGCTTGATACAGTCAATCAAGTTGGAAGGAATGCATTTTTTTTCTAATCTCAGTTGTAGCGTTTCCTTGATACATTTTTCCAATTCATATCCTTTTTCACAAGGTAAACAATTATCCATGTTTAATCTAAACTGGTGAATTTGTTCTTCACTTGCCTGACCGTCCACAATCAGTTGTACCATTTTCATGCACTCCGCTTGATGCTCACATGATGTCTTTTTTTGAAATTTCTCAGCCTCGGAAACCATTTTTTTTATAGATTATGCAATATTTAATATTGGTCTAACTCTTTGTTTATGTTTATTAATCAAGTAGTTAGTAAACAGGGGGTGTTTTAAAATAATTCCCAAAGAGATAAAAAAATAATCGTTATCAGTTATTGGTGAATGGTAATTAGTTATTGGTGAATGGTAATTTAAAATGTTCAAAGGAAAACTGGTACCTGCTACATTATATTTACAACCACAAGTACCTATTACCCGTTATAATTAATCTTAACTATTCTGCCATACTGTCAGCATTCACATCATAGCCTAACGATTTGGCATAGGATTTTAATTTTTCCTTCAATAACATTCTAGCACGGTGCAATCTTGAACGCACTGTACCGATGGGAATATCAAGAATTTTTGCCATTTCTTCGTAAGTAAATCCTTCTACATCACAAAGGATAATGACCGTTCTAAAATCAACGGGAAGGGCGTTCAAAGCGTTAGCAATTTCGTCGCCAATTAAGTCCTGAACTGATTCTACCCGTAAATCTACGGTTTGGTTAGTCTCAGCATCTTCCTCCGAATTATAGGTCGTTTCAACGTCCTGATAATCCACTTTGGCGGGTTCTTTCGACTTTTTCCTAAAATCATTTATAAAACTATTTTTCAAGATGCGGAATAACCAAGCCTTTGCATTTGTTCCCTGTGAAAATGAGTTTATAAATCTGAATGCTTTAAGATATGTATCTTGTACAAGATCATTTGCATCGTCTTCGTCATTGGTCAAACGAAAGGCAAAATTGTACATAGAGTCAATATGAGGCATAAATTCTTTCTCGAAGACACGGTGTTTTTCGAGGTCAGAATAGGTTTGAATTGCTTGGAGTTCTTCTTGTTCGTCCATTATGTTGCTGAGAATCGTCAGTAAAAATAAGCCATCCTTTTTGATTTACAAAGAAACTTTAGGCAAATCAATTGCTAGGTATGGATGTAATTACAAACAAACAACCTGCCAAGGATGTTTTAATTCATTTTCCTGACAAAAAGGCATTAATCCCTAATCTAGTTTTATTATTCGCTACTTCATGTAACTTTTCGACTCAAAAACTTTTGTTACGCCCTTTTCGGAAAGCGTATAACTAAATCCTGGCTGAATAGCATAAGCCCCATATTCGCCTTTTTTGTTTAAGGCAAGATAGCCAATCTGAAATTCTTTGTAATTATATCTCTTCACAATTCGCATAATGGCTTCTTCGCAGGCCTCTTGTGGCGTTTTGCCATTTCGCATTAATTCTACAATTAGAAATGAACCGAGCGTTTTCAAAACAAATTCACCTAAACCTGTGGCACACGCTCCTCCAACCTCATCATCACAAAAAACAGCCGCTCCAATAACTGGCGAGTCCCCTACTCTACCGTGCATTTTGAAGGCTAATCCGCTGGTGGTACAGGCTCCTGAGATTTCTCCTTTGTTTCCCAAGGCCAAAAGTCCGATGGTATCGTGGCGTTCGATGTTGATTTTTGGTTCGTATTTTGATGTTTTCTTCCACTCCTCCCATGCTTTTTTGGCCGTTTCTGTCAACAAATTTTCTTTCTTAAATCCCTGCGAAAGCGCAAATTGCGAAGCCCCCTCACCAGACAGCATTACATGGGGTGTTTTTTCCATGACCGCTCTAGCAATGGAAATTGGGTGCATAAAATTTTGAAGAAAAGTTACCGAACCGGCATTCCCTTTTTCGTCCATAATACAGGCGTCGAGCGTAACAAGGCCATCACGGTCGGGAAAACCACCGTATCCCACGGAAGTATCATTCGGGTCGGCTTCGGGGATTCTGGCTCCTGCTTCAACCGCATCTAAGGCTCTGCCCGATTTTTGGAGGGATTCCCAAGCCGCATTATTGGCTTTTTCATTTTTCCATGTGGAAAGAACAATGGGGAAATTAGCGGTTTGAGGCTTTATGTTTACGGTTGATAATGCCGTAAGGGCAGTTGTTTGTTTGAGGAAAGTTCTACGTTGCATGGGTTTTTAATTTATTTGGTTAAATT
>JBBAKZ010000273.1:3808-4600 GCA_040403275.1 Arcicella sp.
CGAGCTACAGTAAAAAAAAAGAAAATGAAAATAATTTGTATATCAGATACGCATAGTCTCCAACACCGCATGACCATTCCTGACGGTGATTGATTGATTCATGCGGGTGATGTTTCTTCAAGGGGGCTAATTGAGGAAATAGAAATGTTTAATGAATGGATGGGTTCGTTGCCTCATCGACATAAAGTGGTTATTGCGGGCAATCACGATTTCTTTTTTGAAAAATATCCCAAAAAAGCGAAACGACTCATTACCAATGCCGATTACCTAAATGACAGTGGTATTTTGATTGAAGGATTACGCATCTGGGGTTCGCCAATTCAACCTTGGTTTTACGATTGGGCGTTTAACCGTAAACGTGGAAAAGATATTCGTAAACACTGGGATTTAATTCCGACTAATACGGATATTCTCATTACGCATGGGCCACCTTTCGGTATTTTGGATACCACTGACCGAGGTGAAAAAGTGGGCTGTGAGGATTTATTGGACGTTATTCAAAATCGTGTACGTCCACAATTGCACGTGTTTGGGCATATACATGAGGCGTATGGACAACAACAAGTTGGCGAGACATTATACGTAAATGCTTCCATGGTGGATTTGGCGTATCGTCCTGTGCGTGAGGCAATTGTGATTAATTATCAAGGAACAATTAACAGTTAATAATTAAGGCTAAACAGGTTCAAATCAACTATTAATTGTTCCTTTTTAACTATCTATTAAAAAATTACTCCCTAAAATCCCCCTTTTCATACTTATCAAAATATAAATCAAAATGCCCTTTCAAAA
>JBBAKZ010000274.1:0-4577 GCA_040403275.1 Arcicella sp.
TCTCCTAAGTTCCACGTGGGGATATTCGGATTATTTTAAAGCGCTGGCATTCAGTTTTATTCCGATTTTCTTTACTTATGGTGGTTATCAACAAACGATCAATTTTGGAACGGATATTGAAAATCCTTCTAAAAACACACCCAAAGGTATTTTTATTGGTTGTGGTATTGTGATGTTTCTGTATTTGGCGATAAATTATGCGTATTACAGCGTTTTAGGAATTGAGGGCATTGCCAATTCCACTTCGTTAATTTCGGATTTGGCGAAGGTGTTTTTTGGTGAAACAGGGTCGAAGGTTACTTCGGTTTTACTTTTTATTTCGGTGCTAACTTTTGTAAATTCTTCGATGTTGACGAATCCACGGGTGTATTATGCTATGGCTGAAGATGGTGTTTTGCCCAAGTTTTTCAGTAAACAAAATGATAAAACGCAAGTCCAAGAAATTGCTTTGACAGTTTATGCCAGTTTTTTGATTTTGATACTTTTTTTCGCCGATTCTTTCAAAGAATTACTGAACTATGTCATGTTTTGCGACTCAATTGGCATGATAACATCTGCTTTTACGATTTTCATTTTACGTAAAAAATTGCTTAATACATCAGAAAATCTTTATACGATTGGCTTTGGTAAAGTGCTTTTTCCAGCGATTTTTATTGTTACTTATACGCTGGTAGCTGTTGCCTCATTATACAGTAATGCCGATAATTTACCCACGGCGATTGGATTATTTTTGGGAGGATTGCCTCTATATTACCTAATCAAGAAAATTATGCCTCAGCATGAAAAATAGGCTCAAATTTTTGAAAATGGAACGCAGATGACGCAGATGCCTTTGGCAGAAGAGATTTACCAAAATAAAAATCCTTTAAAATCCGAGTTAATGATTATCTGCGTAATCCACGTTCCATTTTTAAGCGATTTTTCTACAAACAATCACAATTTTCTGATTTTGAGCATCGGTAGTGGCAAAAAGATACTCACTTCCCCCGTCCGATAATTTCAACTTGTCCCGAATTTGTTGCACCGTCAAAGGGAAATTTCGGATGGTAAGATTGGCTTTCTTTTCTGTTAAATGCTTGGATATTTCTTTCCTATCCAATTTACAAACGGCCACAATTTTAAAGGCTCTTCCTTGAAAATTTTCAACTAATTTTTCCGAAGTATAAAGATGACTATGCGGTGCAATCTTCTGTAAATCAAAGTGTTGTGCTACATATCTAAATCCTCCCGATTTCATAATGGCAGCATTTGGCTCGTATAAATATTGCTTGGGTTTGTCAATAGTTATGCTTGCATTTTTCTCTTCTGATTTGGTGAAAGAAAGCATAGTAATATGTTGTTTTGTTAAATTAACCGCATTTAAAATTACCTCTTTGGTATTTTCAATGTTATTCTGTAAATGAAATAAAACTTCCTTAACCTCATTTTCCACCGCTACTACATAAACCTGAGAGACCTTTCCTAAATCCAAAATGGCTAAATCAATATCCAACATCGGTGAAGCTTTAAGGAGAATATTGTTCGTGTATTCAAGCAGTAAATCTTTGAAGGTTAAGATATTAGGTTCACAATCTTGAAGTCGTACAACTTTGATTCCCGTATCATCTCTGCGGTGTGGGTCGAGGTAAATCCATGAATTTTGACTAGCATTAATGTCAGGTATTTCAGACAATTTTTCCACCGAATTCCCTTCGAAAAATGTCACGTTTTCAATGCCTAATTGTTTGAAATTATATTTTGTAAGTTTCAGTAAATCAGTGTTTTGCTCAAAATAAAAGGCTTTTTTAAAATTTTTACTTAGGTACGCAACATCTACGCCCATGCCGCCTGTGAGGTCGATTAAGGTTTCGCCAGCTACTAAATTTGCTTTGAATTTTGCCGTAATTTCAGAAGAACATTGCTCCACGGAAAGCATTTTGGGAAAGATCACCTCTTCATTTTCAAACCATTCTGGAAGTTTTGATTTCGCTTTTTGACGGGCTTTAATTTGTAAAACTAAATCGGGAATATTGAGACTGGGGTATTTTTTAGCCTGTAAAAGTAAAGTAGTAATCTCATCATTTTGATGAGATTTGACGAAGGTTTTTTCGGCTTCGGAGAGGGTGTATTTATCTTCTGGTTCGATATTATGGTATAATCCGTGGTCTACTAATTAAAATTTGAAAATTTAAACTTATTTCATTCCGCAGCAAATAATCACAAAAGTTCCGTTAAACCTGCCATGTAAGCCAAATTTGCCAACGCTTTTTCGTATTTGCTTTTCAATGATTCGACTTTTGTTCTCATGTCAATCAATTTACTTTCACGGGTATTAATTAAAAATAAGGTACTTTCGCCAATGTCAAATTTGCGTTGTTCTGCCCGAACCAAAATCTCTTGATTTCGTGTCGCATCTTCTTGAATTTTTAATTGCTTTTCATAATTCCGAACGTCATTATACGCTGCATAAACGTCGTTCAAAATTTCACGTCGAGTCAAGTTCAAATCTAAACCCGTTGACTGTTGTTTGATTCTGATTTGTTGAAGTTTGCCACGTTCTTTTCTAAGGAATAAAGGCATCACAAAATCGAAGCCCAATTTGTGATTATCTAAAGAAAATGCGTTCTTGTTATCATAAATTGGCTTGTTCGTAAAACCATCCGCAATGAAATTAAAATTGGCGTTAAAAACTGGTTTTAACATTTCTTTTCTAAAACGTTCTTCTATTTTCAATTGGTCAAGTTTTACGTTAAGTTTTTGAATTTCAGGATGTTGTAATTTTGCTTGATTGATTAATGCCAATAGAGTAGTTTCGTCAACTTTGCGAATTCCTGCCACGGGTGGTGCTGCATCTTCGGGTAATTCAAGCGGAATTTCATTGGTCGACCACAGATAGTTGGATAAGGCCAAACGATTATTTTGCAGGTCAATAATGGCTTGTTGAAGGGCAACTTCACGGTCTTGCAAGGTGATTTTTGCCTCCACAGAATCAATTGTTGCTTGTTCGCCGACGCTTGCACGCTCACGAGTAGCGATAAAACGCTTGTCTGCCAAGTCGTATCCTTCCCTAATTAATTGTAATTGTTGGTACGAAAACCACCAATCCCAATAGCTTTTGGCGGCATAAAAAATGGTAGAATTAATTAATTTTTGGCGTTCAGCTTCGGCATAATTTCTGCCTAATTTTGCCTGTTTTAGGGTATTTCGCCGAGCATCAATTATTAAACCTTGTCCAATGGGAACAGTCAAGCCTGCCACCAAAAGTTGCGAAGATTCTTCTTCTAATAAATATTTACCGGTATTTCTTTCGTAACCTAATTTAAAATCTACGCCCGACCAAGTGGGAATCTTTAAGATATTATCCCAACGATTGTAATAGTCAACTCCTTTAAAAGATTTGCGGTCGAAATAGGAGCTAAGTTTTGGGTCAAAAGCTCCTTTGGCTTGCATAATTTCTGCCTCGGCATCCCGTGGAAAAAGATTAGCTTGCTTGACCGTTGGATGATTTTTGAGGACTAAATTCTTGAAATCATCATAGCCAAAAGTGGTTTGAGCAGTGGTGGAAATAGTAGATATTATCAATAAAAATAAAACCTTTATTGATAATTTTTTTATTTCATATTTTTTATTTAATCGGCTCATTATTAAGTATTTATGTATTATTTAAACTGGCAGGTGATTGTTATGCTTTATATTACTCCTTTCTTCCAGTTTGCTCTCCTGCCAAGATTACTTCTCTTTCAAAACCGCCTTCGGTTCTTTCTTCAAAGTAGGAGGGAAGGCATTGAGTTGTCGCCAGATTTCGTACCAAACGGGCACATCTTCCAGCATTACCCAACCCACTACGCCCGAACCCATGCGTAATTGTTTGGGCCAAACTTGCTCGCCTTTTTTAATTTTTGGTGTGATTAAAAGTCGGTATTCACCTTTGCCATTATCCACTCGGTCAATTACTTTCACGATTCCCCCAAATGTTCCTACCGTTGCGGAGGGCCAACCCGAAAAAACCAGCGAAGGCCAACCTTCAAACTGCATTCTTACTTCACGGCCAGGCTCAATTAAAGGCACATCCATGGCTCTCACGTACATTTCAACGGCCATTTCGGGAGCGGAAGGTTGTAAAGTCGCAATAGATTCACCTTCTTTAATCGTCTCGCCCAAACCCATTTTCAAGGCTCTCACAATATATCCTTCTTGGGGCGCTCTCACAAAATATTGCCCTCGGCGAATATCCACATTGGTAATTTTATTTTGCAATTGTGATAATTCATATTCGCCAGTGGCTAAAGAAGAAAACGCTGAACTTCGGTCGGATTGTGCCTTGGCAATTTTTTCGGCATATTCCGCATCAATCGAACTTAATTCAATTCGTGCGTTAATTAATTCCTGTCTCGAAATAGCCAATTTATTTTGATTAGAAACTAATTTTGCCCTCACTTCTTGCAACTTTAATCTTCTTGATTCTACTTCACTCAAAGATACCAAACCGCCATTATTGTACTGATCTTCGCCACGGTCGTTCCTAGTTTTGGCAATAGTTACTTGCACCTGTTCAGCCAAAACATCGGTGCTATCTGCCGTTACTTTGGCATATCCTT
>JBBAKZ010000275.1:0-4550 GCA_040403275.1 Arcicella sp.
CCATTGTTTTCCAATCAAAATCATCAACTGCCATTTTTATTTTTATTCAATAAAGTTAAAAGCCTTTTGGGTGACTTTAATACTTATTTGCACGTGACAAAAGCGAAAAAATTAATAAGGAGAAACGCCCACCGATGTCCAACCACCATCTACTACTAAATTTTGGCCGGTAATTTGTCGAGATAGGGGAGATACTAAAAATAAAGAGGCTTGGGCAATATCTTGAATCGTAGCGGGTCTTCCCGAAGGCGTAATTTTTGACCAAGTTTTAATGTATTCATCATCTTCCAAAGTGCGTTCGGTCAATGTGGCTCCGGGAACGATGGTGTTGATATTGATTTGATGAGGCGCTAAATCTACGATTAAATTTTTGGCTAATTGGTCGAGTCCGGCTTTTGTCATGCCGTAGGCCGCTAAATTTTTATGGGCGATTTTACCCGTTACCGATGAAGTTAATAAAATACTTCCCCCGTGTCCTTGCGAAACCATCTGTTTGGCGGCAGCTTGCGTTAAGAAAAAGGTGCCGAAAAGATTGACCTGCAACAGTTTTTGCATGGATTCGGGTTGATATTCAAAAAAATCTCCGAAGGTAGTAATGCCTGCATTGGCGATGAGCATATCCAATTTACTAAAAGAAGAAACTGTAAATTTTACGATTTCTTCGATGATTGAAATGTCAGAAATATCACCTCCAAAAGCCTCACAAATGCCCCCCAATTCACGGATTTGCAAGGCCGAAGCATTGGCTAAATCTGTATCAATATCATTTAAAATGACTTTTGCGCCTTGCAAGGCTAATTGTTTGGCAACTTCAAAGCCAATGCCGACACCCGCACCGGTGATGATGGCTGTTTGATAATGGAAAGTATTGTTTTGCATTCTTGAATTAAAAATTAATCTTTTTTATCCATGGATAAAGGCGAGTGTCCCTCTCGACAACTGGCGGAAGCACAGTGGACTTGTATTTCACTTATTTCCGTGGTCAGTGTCTTCACTGACCAACTTGCGAAAGCAATGCACAAAACATTTTTAAAATTATAAGTAATTGATAATCAAAATATTACATTCAACTTTTGCTGTCGACAATTGGTCAGTGAGGACACTGACCACGGATAAAAAAACTTTTATTTCACTAACTCTATATTGTTGATTTTCAATATTTTATCATTCGGGTTTTTGCTATCGCCCGTTGGTCAGTGTGACACTGACCACGGATGCAGTTAATCCATTCTGTTCCAACATATTATTTTGAATCTAATCCATCGGGGTACTCTACTGAATGGTATAGGGTTTATTTTCTTTTAAATAATTTTTCCACTCTTCACGACTCCCTCGAAACACATTTAAATCAGCCCGGTGGGTTATTTCCATCAGGTCAGCGTCGATGTTAAATTGCCAAAAGGTAAAATCCGATTTATTAAGTCGCTGGGCGTTGTTGGAACTTAGCCAAAGGGTGTGGTCGTCAAATTCCTTTTCCACAAAATCTGAATACCCAATCCTGTTGGTATAGATAATTGCTTTTTGACCTGTCTTTTTCTTAATGGCACGCATGAACTCATTAAGATTTTCTATAACCTTTTCACGTCTGACTTTTGGGTTGTTTTCATGCTCCACGTCCACGACGAGGGGAACTTGGAAGGTATAACCTTTAATACGCGATAAAAAATGATTGGCTTGTTCTTCACCACTGGTATCAAATCTAAAAAAATGATATACCCCTAGGGCAATTCCTTTGTTTTGAAAACCTTCATAATGAGTTTTAAAATCTCGGTCCATATGGGTGGTTCCTTCTGTGGCTTTCAAAAAAACAAAGTCTAAGGTATCTAATCTATCATATAGGATTTTGCCATTGTGATGGGATAAATCTAAACCACGAACTGAATAATCGGAGGCCACCTTCCAAGGGTCTTGATGGCGTCTAACTCGGCTAAACCTTTTTCTTTGCGTTAATACCAAAACAATCATCACGCAGAAAAACAGAAAAAATAAAAAAAGCGTTTGTTTCATCATGTTTAATTATTTAATGAATTTGATATTTTGTTTGGCTATTTTTTCCCTCATTGGAGTGTCCTGACTCGACAACTGGCGGCAGCGCAGCGGAATGCTTTTTTTTGTGGTCACATTGTTGAAAATCAATTATTTATTTTGATGATTCTTGCTTCGTCAATTGTCGAGTGAATACACTCGCCACGGATGCGAAAAAAAAATTTTATTATTTAAGGAACCCTATTTATTTCTTCTTAATCGTTCCAAATGAACCAATCGTAATTTTTTCTTGTGGTTTGCTTGAATACCAAATTAATTCTGTCATTCGGCAAATATAATCGGGCGAAGGGTCGAGTATTTTTAATTTTAAATGGTGTTTCGTATCGGTCAATTGATATTTCCACGTGAGTTCATGTCTTCGGGTAATAAAATTTGTCGGTAACTCAGCCGTTTCGTACAGTTTGCCGTCAATATAAACTTCCATTTTTAAATTTTTGGGGTCTCTTGATTCCCAAGAAGATGAATTTTTGGGATAAGCTTCTCCCTTTAAAACGAATCCATTTCCTTCAAAATCAAGTTCGTATTCGTTTTCCAATACTTTTCCAATGTAAAGTTTATCCGTTGGAAAATGACCTTGAAAACTTTGTTCAAACCTTACTGGGACTGGGATCTGGGTTTTAATTTTTACCTTTTCACCCTCAATTTTTCCGCCATTTCTTTCAATATTTAAAATAGCGTGTTTTGTTCCAATTTCATAAACATCAGCTAACGAAGTACTGGTATATTTAAAATCAATGGATTCTGCTTCTTTTAAGCCCAATTTCCAGTATTCGGGAATGGCTTTATAACCCAGCATGGCCCCCAAAATTCCCCCTGCCGTTGAGGGATTGCAATCGGCATCTTGCCCGCAACGAGTGGTTATTTCCATGGTATTGGTGAAATCATTTTTTCCGTATAATAATCCTACAACCACATAAGCCGAATTTATGGTCGCATCAATGTTAAAAGGTGCAAAAACACCATCGGGACAACCGACATCGTTCGTCCATTTTTGTTGTAATTCAAACCAAGTTTTTTTCCAATCATCGGGATATTGTTTATGCCATTTAATTACATCGGAAATACATTTATAATAATTTGACTCCTTCGGAATTGTCTTTAAGGCCTCATTTACTACATAATTCATATCACTTGAAATCAACGCCAAGGAATACATGGCGCCCACGTACACGCCACCGTACCAGCCATCTCCGTAGTTCATAATATGTCCGATTTTATCCGAAATTTGTGAGGCAGTATTGGGCATTCCCGGTGACATTAGACCCGCAAAATCGGCTTCAATTTGGTAATCAATGCAATCGGCGTGCGTATTATTGAGCCAATGACCTGATTCTGGCGCATTTTTCCCTTTCAAAATATTATACCTTGCGGCTTGGTTGGCGTGCCACAAAAAATAGCCAGCATTGGCAAAGGCTTTGGCGTGCGAAGAAACGGGTGCATCGAGTCCTTCCTTTTCAAAAACCTCCACAAAAGTTAAATCCATGTACAAATCATCGTAAACACCGGGATTATTTATCATCGTTTTTTTGATATAACCATCGTACCAAGGAATTTTTTGGTAATCGTTAATCATCGTGCCGTTAAACTTAAATTCAACGGGCGCACCGAAAGTTACGCCAATGGTTTGTCCTGCCCATCCACCCATAATTTTGTCCTTTAACTGACTTTTCGTTAAGGTAATTTCTTTCTGTGCTTGTGAAACAAAACAAATAAATGTTAAGATTAATAGCTTGATTTTCATGTAATTATGATTTTTATTTTTGATTTTGCTTAACTTTGAGTAAGGAATTAATCCATATTTTGAAAATTCTTAATCAGTTGATTAGAACGATTTTTTATTCAATTGGGTAAAAATAATTATATATTTAACAGAAATTGTACTAATCTGTCAGATATTTTCCATAAAAAAAACCTTGCAGAATAATATTTTGCAAGGTTTGTGTATAAAACATTTTTATATCCTTTACTAAATCAATGCTCTATCCAAATGCGTATAGCCACCATCCACGTAAATTATTTGTCCTGTGGTATGACTTGAACGTTTTGACATCAAAAAAACGACCATATTTGCAATTTCTTCAGAAGTTGTCATGCGTTTACCTAATGGAATTTTATCGGTTATTTTTGCTAACGTTTCTTCTGGATTTGGCAAGATTTCAACCATTTGTCGTATAAAGGTGTGTAACATTCAGCCACAATTACCGCATTGACTCTGATGCCATATTTCAATAATTCTACCGCCCATTCACGGGTTAGTGCATTACGTCCACCATTGGATGCCGCATACGCAGAAGTGCCTCCTTGACCCGTTTCAGCCACTTTTGAACCAATATTTACGATTGAGCCTTTCGATTCTTTCAAATAAGGAAGGGCATGTTGTGCCAATAAATAATAGTGAATCAGATTGCTGTGGAGCGATTGCATAAAGCCTTCATAACTCCCATTTTCTAAACCTACGCCATCATTTACGCCCGCATTATTGACCAAACCATCAATTCTCCCGA
>JBBAKZ010000276.1:0-4536 GCA_040403275.1 Arcicella sp.
TAATACCATTTCCGCCATTGAAAAGCCCTTTTCCTCCCGAATTTTCTCTTAGCTCAAATCGGTGTAAATAAACAGGATATCGTAACTCCATCACTTCGGCATCGGTAATTCGGGTATTGGTCATGTGCGTATGTACGCCTGAAGTTCCCTCAAAAGTTTCTCCTGCACCACTCCCTCCGCAGATTGTTTCGTAATAGCCGAATTTATCGTTTCCAAACAGAAAATTATTCATAGTACCTTGTGAACACGCCACAATTCCAAAGGCTTTTAAAAGCGTATCGGTTAATCTTTGACTCAGCTCAACATTTCCTCCCACAACGGCGGGACATTTTTCTGGGTCATCTGGAAAATCTGGGTTCAAAATTGAGTTTTCTGGAATTATCAATTTTACTGCTTTTAAAATGCCATCATTCAAAGGTATTTTTTCATTGAGTAATAACCTTAATACATACACTACCACAGAATTTACGATTGAAATATTGGCATTCAAATTTCCTTGATGCGTTTTACTACTTCCCATAAAATCTATAATACATTCATTATCAGCGATTTGAACTTTTACTTTAAGTTTGCTGGCAGTTTGAAAATCTGTGCTACTTTCTCTATCCAATAATTCCTCCGCTTCGTATATACCCTGCCCAAATACTTGTAAACGCTCTTTCATTTTTTGAGTAGAATACGTTTTTAGGCGATTCATATAAAAATGAACCTTATTCAGACCGTGTTGAGAAACCAAATTTTGTAGGGCTAATTCGCCATTTCGGTTCGCTGCCAGAGCGGCATTCAAATCGGCCAAGTTTTCGTTTAATGAACGAGTTGAATATTTGGCAGCGGTTAAAACGTTAGAAATTTCTTCCCAACGAATTTCACCATTTCTAACCAAATACATGGGCGGTATGACCACGCCTTCTTCAGCTAAATTAGTAGAATTGGGTGGCATTGAAGCAGGACGAATCCCTCCGATTTCGGCGTGATGACAACGATTAACAACGTAGCCAATCAACCGATTATCAATCGAATATACTGAAGAAATCAGCGTAACATCGGGCAAATGAGAACCGCCATATTTGGGATGATTTGTGATAATTACATCCCCTTTTTCAATGTTAATATACTTTAAAACACTTCTCACACATACGCCCAAACTGCCCAAATGTACGGGAATATGGGGTGCGTTCGCAATTAATTCTGCTTCGGAATCCAGTAAAGCACAGGAAAAATCTAAGCGTTCTTTTACATTTACAGAAAGCGAAGTTCGTTGCAAAAGCACGCCCATATTTTCCGCAATGGACATAAAGCGGTTGGTAAATAATTCAAGTTCCACTTCTTCTCGGTTCGCAGAAATGGTGGGCTGCGCATCATATACTTCATGAACATCAGCCGAGGAAGTTTCGAGACGAATTACTTTAGAAAGTCTTCCAGTTCCATGATTATCCAAGTTAAATTCCCAATCTTTTTCAATCACTGATGTACTGAATCTATCCAATAAAAGTCCAAAACCAGCAATTTTAGCGCCCATTCTTAAATTTTCACGGATGAATACTGGCACGGATTGATAACGATTTTCAACGAACGATTCGATAAAATGGGAAGGAATTGGGTAATATTCTTCACATTTTTGCACCTCAAAATTTTCTATTTTTTCAAGGAAAATTTCTTCAAAGGCAATTACACGAATACTTTCAATTTCAACGGCTCTATTTTCTACCCAATGCCCATAAATTGAGATGTATTTTTCTTTAAATTCTGAAATAACCCGCTCAAAATCAAACCATTCTATTTCTAAACTAGCATCTTGACCTTTGAATCTCAAATATAAAAAATGATTTTTGAAATGAATATTTGCTTTTAAAACGCCATCAGTTTCTAATTTTTGAACTACTTCATTTTCTAATTTTTGAAAATGTAACCTAAGATTTTTGCAGAAATTTTCATCAAAAATTTGCAATAAAAAAGCCTCCGCAAACCTTTCTATTTTGGCTTGGGAAATACCATAAGCCGACAAAATTCCCGCATCTTTCGGTAATAATATCGAAGAAATATTCAAAAGATTGGCAATACCACAAGCGTGTAATCCTCCAGCACCACCGAAAGCCACCAGCGCATAATCGGTCGTATCGTAGCCTTTTGAAATAGAAATTTTGCGAACGGTTTCTGCCATTTTTTCATTGGCAATGGTTCTAAATCCTTCCAATAAACGCTCTCTACGAAGCTGATTATCAAATTATTGCAGAATTTCTGATAATCTATCTTCCGCTTTTTGCCTAAAAATAGGAATAGAAAATTGCGTAGTATCTAGTCTTCCTAACAGTAAATTCACATCGGTAATTGTCAATGGTCCATCCGCTCCGTAACAAGCAGGTCCGGGCGTAGAACCCGCACTCTCAGGACCCACGGATAATTTATACCCGTCAAAGCTACAAATCGAGCCACCACCCGCAGCTACGGTTTCAATGGCCAAAGAAGGACTAAAAATATGCGCATTACCAATTTTCTGAGAAAACTGATATTCAAATTGACCATCAAAACGAGCTACGTCCGTACTGGTTCCACCCATGTCAAAAGCAATAAAATACTGAAAACCAGCTTGTTGAGAAATTACTGACGCACCCACAACACCGCCCGCCGGTCCAGAAAAAAGACTATCTTTTGGATAAAAAGCATCAGAATTAACCAAACTCCCTGCACTGGTCATCACTTTTAAATCCTGATTCGGTAATTTTTCCTTTATTTTTTGAAGATAATTTGAAATAATGGGGGATAAATAAGCATTAACAACCGTGGTTTCCGCTCGATTTACGAATTTGATTTGCTGGCTTAAATCGGTAGAAATATTGACAAATTTGAAATATTTTGAGAATATTTCTTGTAGTAACTTTTCATGGATATTATTACGATAAGCATTTTTAAGGCAAATAGCAATTGACTCAATACCTTGATTTTTAAGAGTTTGAATCGTATTTTTAATTAAATTTACATTGATTTGCTTAATAATATTTCCTTCAAAATCAATCTGCTCATTCATTTCCACTACCCTATCGTGCAGTGGTTTTGGACGGCAAATATTCAAAGCAAAAATATCAGGACGTGCTTGATTTCCAATCACCAACAAGTCTTTAAAGCCTTTGGTGACAATAAAAGCAGTCTTGGCTCCTTTCAATTCCAGCAAGGCATTTGTTCCTTTTGTTGAACCAATTCTCATCGCTATTTTTGGAAAATTTTCAGATAATCCTGTTTCGGTGATAAGCCTTGCACCCAAAACGGGCGCTTCTTCGTTGGCAGTTAAAGCGAAGCTAAATACTTGATTATTAAATTCTTGCGGCAAATATTCATCAATTTCAAGCACAGAATTTTCCACCTCAAAGTGCAATACTTTTGCTTTAAAAGTATGACCTAAAATTAAAAAGAGATAATCGGTTAGAATATCTCTTTTTAATTGCCAAGACTGTTTTATTTTAAATTTCTTCTCGGAAATACGTTCAATTACTTCACCTCGGATTGTACTATTCGAAAGAATTTTAGTTCGATACTCCGTTCCAAAATTATCAGTAGCAATACAATCGGTAAAAGTTCCGCCCGTATCAATGGAAACTTGAAAAGATTTATTCATTTGTAGGTTTTAGGGGTTGGGGCTTAGGTTTTAAGGGATGAACTAAAAAGTCGAAGATGCCTTCTTTTTCTAACACCTTTCCCCTAAAACCAAAAACCTATTTAAAAATCAATATGTACGTTTACCCACTCTTCATCAAATCTGGCGCCGAACTTTTTGTAAAAATTGATGGCTGGTTCATTCCAATCTAATACTTGCCACATCAAACCCGTGCAGGCGGTTTGACGAGCTTTTTCGATGGTAGCATCCAATAGTTTTTCGCCTAATCCTTTTCCTCGCATGATTTCAGAAACGATTAAATCTTCTAAATATAGGCGTTTCCCCTTCCAAGTGGAATAACGATAGTAATAAAGTGCCATCCCTACAATTTCTCCATCAACCTCAGAAACAATCGTTCCGAAGCTTGGGTTTTCTCCAAAACCGTCCTCATACATTTGTTCAACCGTATTGGTAACTTGCTCGGGGGCATTTTCATAAAGCGCCAATTCTTTAATTAGCTCAAATAATGCAGGAACATCCTCACGGACGGCATCACGGATAATTATCACCATTTCTTAAAAATTATAAATTACTTCACCGTTGAGACCCACAAAAAGTAAGTCTCTACTTTCTAAATCTTTGATTACAATATGAGGATTAACTTCAATGTGTTTTATACCTTCATAATGGCCTATTATGTAATTTTTTAACGGTTTTGCCTTCTTCGGACGCATTTCTCGTTCTACTCCTCCAAGAGACTCGACGAAATCGTCAAGATTTTTTTCTCCAGTATCCATTTGTTTTAAAGTTTAGAATTTAATTTGAATAAAATTAATATGCGATAAATCAAGTGGTTAGCGATAAAAAATTTATCAGAATAAATCTATGTTTAAAAATTAATGGTTTTGTGCTTAGGTGTGAGGGTTTGGATGTTAGGGTAAAGTTTA
>JBBAKZ010000277.1:0-953 GCA_040403275.1 Arcicella sp.
GAAATATCTACGATTGTCATTATTCAAAATACCATTTAATAATATCATTATCCGAAATTATGTTTTGAGTGTGTTTTTTTTTGTGTTGAACGTAAAACATAAAATCTCGGCACTAAAATTTTATGGTTATTTCCTTTAATTCTTTCTTCGTGTAATTATTAAAAAACTTACATCTTCATTGATTGTACATTAATGAATATATGTTAATTTGAAATAGTCAAACAAGGAAATTATGGCGGTAATGCACTTGAATGACACGATTCTGGAAAAAATTAGTTTGTTGATTTATGGCGGTAAAAAGATAAATCTAATTTTTTCCCAAAGAATCAAAAAAGCGTTAGGAAAATAATTTGCCGAAGTAAGCGTTTTAAATAATTTAAACCGATAAAGCATATCAAACCCTTGAATTGGCGAATTCGAGGGTTTTTATTTTTCAATCAGTTTAACAGAGTTCACAAAAAAAGAGCGATGAAGATAAATCTTGTCGCTCTTTTACGTTAAATCTTATTATTTTATTTAATTTTCAAAACAACGGCTGCCAACGGAGGAATCGTTAAACAAAGTGAATAGGCTTTGCCTTGCCACGCAATTTCTTGTGTTATAATGGATGAGCCGTTCACTTTTCCGCTACCATAAAAAGCAGTATCATCAGAATTCAGTATTTCGGTCCAAACACCGGCTAAAGGCACACCAATACGATAATCTGGTCTTGGAACGGGGGTTAAATTTAGAATAATAATCAATTGTTCTTTTCTGTCATTCCCTTTTCGAGCGTATACAACAATTGAGTTTTCACGGTCGGTTGTGTCTATCCATTCAAATCCATCGGGTGAAAACTGCTTATCATAAAGTGCTGGTTGCGTTTTGTACAGATTGTTCAAAGCCTTGACCAAATCTTGCATTCCCTTGTGTGGAGCGTGTTCTAACAACCACCATTCGAGGCTTTTTTCAAA
>JBBAKZ010000277.1:963-4533 GCA_040403275.1 Arcicella sp.
ATTTGTACCGGGGTGAGTAAACATATACGTATATAAAAGTCTTAAATTAGCAAAACGTTGCCATTCATCCCCGGGCATTTTTTCAACCATTGATTTTTTTCCATACACCACTTCATCGTGAGAAAAAGGGAGCATGAAATTCTCGGTAAAAACGTAATTGGTTGAAAAAGTCAGATTATCCTGGCTATATTTTCTATACATGGGATCTTTTTCAAAATACTTTAACGTGTCATTCATCCAACCCATCATCCATTTTTGCCCGAAGCCTAAGCCTCCCGCATAAATTGGGCGAGAAACACCCGTGTAAGAAGTAGATTCTTCCGCAATCATCTGAACATCAGGAAATTGGGCATATACTGTTTCGTTCAATTCTTTAAATAAAGAAACAGAATCAAGGTTGTGATTACCGCCAAAAATGTTCTGTTCCCATTCTCCTTCGTTCCGAGAATAATCTAAATAGAGCATGGAAGCAACCGCATCCACTCGAAGTCCATCGGCATGGAAACGTTCTAACCAATAAATGGCATTTGAAATCAAAAAGCTTCGAATTTCGTTCCGTCCGTAGTTGAAAATATACGATTTCCAATCAGGATGATACCCTTTTTTCATATCTGGATGCTCGAATAAATGCGTACCATCAAATTCGTATAATCCATGCGAATCGCCCGGAAAATGAGATGGAACCCAGTCCAGAATTACACCAATATCATTTTTGTGACATTCCTCCACTAAGTACATAAAATCTTGGGGTGTTCCAAAACGAGAGGAAGGCGCAAAATATCCCAACACTTGATAACCCCACGAAGGTTCGTAAGGATGTTCCATAATCGGCATAAATTCTACGTGCGTAAAGCCCATTTCTTTTACATACTTCACCAATTGGTCAGCTAATTCAACGAAAGAAAGTTTCTGGTCGTATTCCTTTCGCTTCCATGAACCAATATGAACTTCGTAAACGGACATGGGCGAAGCAAGTGAGTTATTTTTGTGACGTTTTGCCATCCAATCCGCATCAGTCCATTCATACCAATTATCCCAAACAATAGAAGCTGTGCGTGGTGGTACTTCAAAACTTTGGGCATAAGGATCCATTTTTTCTAAAAACCGTCCATCTTGGGTTTGGATACAGAATTTGTACGTTTCACCTTTACCAATGTACGGAATGAAACCTTCCCAAATCCCCGAGGAATCCCAACGAACGAAGAGATGATGCGTATCTTTGTCCCAATAATTGAAATTCCCTATCACCGAAACTGTTTTTGCTGAAGGAGCCCAAACTGAGAAATATGTGCCTTTAACACCTTGAAAATCAACAATATGAGAGCCAAATTTTTCAAAGAGACGAAAATGTTTACCCGCTTTGAAGAGATTAATATCAAAATCAGAGAAAAGGCTGTAGGTTTCAACACTTTTGAGTTGTAAAGGGGCTTGAGGTGTTTCCTCAACAAAGGCTACAACTGCTTTTTTCGTCGTTTTTTTCTTAGTTGGTTCGGTTGTATTCGTTACTATTTTGGACGTTTTTGCCATTTTTTTTATGGTTAAGGGAGGATGTTTTTTGTCTATTCGTAAAGATAAAATTTCTTTTGTAATAGTTGGTCACTTAACAAAAGCAAAATAACAATTTAAAAGGCTTATGATTTAAAAAAAGTATCAAAACAAAGGAAATGTTTTTAGTATGTTATTGTTAGTTAATAAAAACTAAATGTGGAGTTTATTGAAAAAAAGGCAAGAATTTAGGAAAAGGGTTCTTGAATCTGTTTAAGAAAACTTTGGGCTAGAGCGATATTTTATCCGTAATATTACAAGAATTTATAGAATTATCTAGTTTTTAAACTGGTTATTTAGATTTCGGCAAATTTCAATTTCTAAAATTTTCATATTCATTTCATTTATTAATATCTTTGTGGGCTATGCAACGCAAACTCATTCTATCAAGTCCACTTCTGGAAATTACCATCAGCCGTCTCTGTCAAGAATTGATAGAGCGTCATCAGGATTTTTCGGATTCCGTAATCATTGGTTTACAGCCAAGAGGCATTCATTTTGCCAAACGAATTCACCAAGAATTAGAGCAAATTACGGGCATAAAAATCCCCTTTGGTTATTTAGATGCCACTTTTTATCGAGATGATTATCGTCGGCGTGAATTGGTTAAAGCCAATGAGACAAAAATCTCATTTGTCATTGAAAAAAAGCAAGTTATTTTAATTGATGATGTGTTGGCAACGGGTAGAATGGTCCGTTCAGCCTTGGATGCGATGACTGCTTTTGGTCGCCCCGAAAAAGTGGAATTATGCGTTTTGATTGATAGAATTTATAACCGAGACATTCCAATTCATGCCGATTACGTTGGAAAAAAAGTGAATACTTTGGATACTGAAAAAGTATTAGTAGAATTGAAAGAACAAGGACACGAAGCAGATAAAATTTGGTTGATAACTAATTAGGGCTTAGGAGTTTGGGGATAGGATTTATGAAAAGAATGATTAAAGGTTAATTCTTCTACGCCCAAATCCCAATGCCAAAACCCTAACCCAGAAAAATATGCAAAAACTAAGTACAAGACATTTATTGGGCATAAAAGACCTTACCCCAAACGATATTGAACTTATCATGGCAACTGCCCGTGAGTTTAAAGAAGTGATTAACCGTCCGATTAAAAAAGTGCCTTCTTTGCGTGACGTAACTATTGCCAATGTCTTTTTCGAGAACTCCACTCGTACTCGCTTATCTTTTGAATTAGCCGAAAAACGCCTTTCTGCCGACACCTTAAACTTCTCGGCATCGGGAAGTTCTGTAAAAAAAGGAGAAACACTGTTGGACACGGTCAATAATATCTTGGCGATGAAAGTGGATTTGATTGTGATGCGCCATGCCAGTCCGGGAGCTCCCCATTTTTTGGCAAAACACATAAAAGCCAATATTGTAAATGCAGGTGATGGCACACACGAACACCCAACCCAAGCCCTGTTGGATTCCTTTTCAATACGTGAAAAATTAGGAGGAGATTTAACGGAAAAAAAAATCGCTATTATCGGGGACATTCTTCATTCGAGAGTTGCCTTATCCAATATTTTAGCCCTCAAAAAACAAGGAGCCGAAGTGACACTTTGTGGCCCAGCTACTTTAATTCCAAGATATATTACCGATTTAGGCGTAAAAGTTTCGCACGATGTCAAGAAGACTTTGGCTTGGTGCGATGTGGCAAATGTGTTGAGAATACAGTTGGAACGTCAGCAAATCAAATATTTTCCTTCCCTTCGTGAATATTCTTTATACTTCGGAATTAACAAAAAAATGTTGGATGATTTGAATAAAGAAATCGTGGTGATGCACCCCGGTCCCATCAATCGTGGCGTGGAATTGTCTTCGGATGCGGCAGATTCGCATCATTCCATTATTCTTGACCAAGTAGAAAATGGCGTTGCTGTGAGAATGGCGGTTTTGTATTTATTGGCAGGACAAAATTAGAGTTTAGCGTTTAGTTGATAGTTATACGCTATTTGCTATTCATAACAATCCTGCGATGGTAATTAATTTGTCTGGTATGATACGTCAAATGTCCGTGCA
>JBBAKZ010000278.1:0-4495 GCA_040403275.1 Arcicella sp.
ATTTTTTTAAAGGCACGCTCACATCCAACGATAAACCCGCTCGCAACATCGCCCTGTTCTTTTCTAAATCTACTATTTCAATTTTTACGGGTACTCTTTGGGTTACTTTTACAAAGTTTCCAGAGGCATTATCGGCAGGTAAAAGGGATGATTTTGCACCCGTCGCTTCAGCAATTGAAGCGATTTTTCCTTTAATGACCACGTCTGGATAGGCATCAAGTGTCATTTCTGTCAAATCACCAATTTTTAAATTTTTTACTTGTGTTTCTTTGAAATTAGCCACAACCCAGAAGTTATTATCTTGAACAATGGTCATTAAAGGTTGTCCTGCCTGAATAAATTGACCTGATTCGACATTTTTCTTTCCGATTCTGCCCGAAGTAGGAGCGTAAACTTTTGAATAGGTCAAACGTAATTTTTGCTGTTCAATTTTTACTTTTTTCAACGCAATGGCCGATTCCGCTTTGTGCAATGCCGCTTGTAGGATTGGCATTCTTGATCTAGCGGTTAAAATATCCTCTTGACCTGCTTCATACTGTGCCGACAAAATCTCCGCATTTGATTTGCTGTCGTCGCTTTGTTTACGAGTAACGGCATTGTCTGCCAATAAATTTGCATCTCTTTCAGCATCTTTTTTAGCTTTTTCACGGCGTAAAAAGTTAGCTTTCAAATTTGCATTTGCGGAATTAATCGTAACGTTTAAGTTATTAATATTGGCCTTAGCATTCTCAATTTCCGTTTGTGATTGAATTAAATCTGCTTCTAATTCTTCCAAAACTAAATGCGCTTCATCGGCATCAATTTCTGCCAACACTTCATCCTTTTTTACAAGATCATAATCTTTGACATTCACATTTTTTACATAACCAGCCATTCTTGGCAATACAGGTACAAAGTAGGTTTCAATTTGTGCATTGTCAGTGTCTTCGTGCGTGGTCGCATACTTATATTTAGTATATCCGAAATAAGCTCCGAATCCTAACACAGCGAAAAGAATTAATTTGGGAAGGTACTTTTTAAGTGGATTTTCTTTTTCCATGAGATGAATGAAAACGGGTTCGCCCGCACGTTTTGGTTTGTATCAAATAGATTTAGATTCTGTTATACTTTTGATTAGTAAACCTCATTGACGACACAAAGTTACACCAAGTCTAAATAATAGTCAAGTACATTGACTATTATTTTTTTTTAATTTATCTTTGTAAAAAAATGAAATAAAGCAAGAGATGGAATCAGATAAGATTGTTGAAATAAAAGAATTTAGAGCGAATAGAAATCGTTTATTAGGGCGATTACTCAAAAGGTCGTTTCGTTTTATGAGTGAGGTAGCTTCTGAATTTCTAAGAGGAAAAGAATATACCGACTTTCGAGTTGGACATATTATGGCTTTGGTTCACATTGATATTGAAGGAGTTACTGTCAAAACCCTAGCCCTTAGAGCAGGAATCACCAAACAAGGAATGAGTAAAGTCATCAAAGAGTTATCCGATGGAGGATACGTTTACGTTGAAAAACACCCCTCGGATGCTCGGTCAATCATGGTAAAATTAACCGAAAGGGGTTATGATGCGCTCTTAGAATGGAAGCGATGTGCCGAATATATTGATTATAAATTTACTGAAATATTAGGAACAGAACGCTTAGAACAATTAAAAGATATTTTAGGAGACTTAGTTGATTACTATGAAACGAACGTAGAACCCACGATGGAATTAGGATGCGATACCTTAAATTTGGGTTCTATATTGATGCACAAATAAATAAGTTGGCGGGTTACAGCGCTTTATACCGTTCCATTTATAAAATTGGGAGAGCCTGTCTGACCTAAGAGACTTATTTATGAATATTATACGGCAAAAAATCATCAATATTGGTTCCGTAACGGTGTAAATCACGAATGATGGTTGAACTAATTGGTGCTAAATGGGGAGCAGTTATCAAAAATACGGTTTCTAAATTTTCTACCAAATACCTATTTACTTGAGCAATGGAATTTTCGTATTCAAAATCAGTTGTATTTCTAAGTCCTCTTAATAAAAAATTAGCACCCATATCTTTGGCGACATTAGCCGTTAAGTCATTGTATGATACTACTTTGACTGGTTTTCCGTCAAAAGTTTCTTCAATCCATGCAATCATTTTTTCGATGGTAAAATATCTTGCTTTATTGGCATTATGACCAATCCCAATAATTACTTCATCAAAAACACTCAAGCCACGTATAACAATATCTTCGTGTCCTTTGGTAAAAGGGTCGAATGAACCTGGGAAGAAGGCAGTTTTTTTCATAAATTTATTTTTACGTTTGGTAAATATTGTTTTAGTAATTTAAAATCTTCAGAAGATTCAACAATATTTCCTTGTAACCTCAAGATGATTTCGTGGGGTTCAATTTCTAATTCATTCATGGCAAAAAGTACATAATAAACCAAATCTTGCGAAGTTTTGTAGGCAAAACGATTACAAAACTTCAATGTACCATTTGCGGTAATGACCATGGTGAAATATTGATTTCCGAAATGAAGAAAGGCTGTTTGAGCTTTACTCGTAAATACCCCAAAATCAATCAACTGACTGGTTTTGTGTTTGAAGTTCATCTCTACCAAAGGATAGATATCCGAAAGCCAATTGCATAACTCACGGTTTGAGCTATATACGTTAACAATACCTAAACCTTCGTGCGTGTAGGTATGAGCTTCTTCCTCCGCAGTGATTTGATTTCCTTTCGCTAATTGCAAATAACGGGTTGTATATTCTTTCTTAAATAAATCAAGCGGAATTAAAGTAAATGACTGATTATCAATAATTATTTCAATCGATTTCCATTTTAACGATTTCAAAAAATCGTGCGTTTCATAAATTGAAGCTAAATAATCGGTTGTTGAAATGGATTCTTTTTGGGTAGAGAAATCGTATTTTTCTGTAGTAATTACTTCATTATCAGGGAGTTCAATTACTTTGCAGAAAAAAGAAGTATCTGAAATTTCGCAAGAAAGCATGTATTGATTCAATTTTTCAATGTCAAATCGATGACTTTCTGTTTTTGCGATGGGTTGTATATGTGAAATTGCAGTTGGCAAGGGAATACTGATTTGTTGTGGTGCAAATTACGGATAAATCTCTTTGAAAAGCAAAAAACTCCCTGTCAGCGTAAATCAGACAGGGAGTTGTATCGCAAACTAAAAAATCTTAATAACGATATAAATCAGACTTAAATGGTCCTTCAACACTCACTCCGATATATTCAGCTTGGTCAGTTTCTAATGCTTCCAAAGTAACTCCGATGTGTGCTAAATGTAATCTTGCTACTTTCTCATCCAAATGTTTTGGAAGGATATATAATTTTTTCTCGTATTTATCAGTATTACACCATAATTCTAACTGAGCCAGCGTCTGGTTAGTAAATGAAGCTGACATTACAAAAGATGGATGTCCCATAGCGCAACCTAAATTTACTAAACGACCTTCTGCCAAAACTACGATTTCTTTTCCGTCAAGTTTATACAAATCGACTTGTGGTTTGATTTGCTCTTTTGTTGAACCATAAGCTCCGTTCAACCAAGCCATATCAATTTCATTATCAAAATGACCAATATTACAAACGATTGCTTTATCTTTCATGGCTCTGAAATGACGCTCACGAATGATTTTCAAGTTGCCGGTTGCCGTTACAAAGATATTGGCACGCAAAGCCGCCTGATCCATTGTAACAACTTCATAACCGTCCATTGCTGCTTGTAAAGCACAAATTGGGTCGATTTCAGTGACTAAAACCCTACAACCTGCCCCTTTCAAAGATTCAGCAGAACCTTTTCCAACGTCACCATAACCTGCCACAACGGCAACTTTACCAGCTAACATAATATCAGTAGCACGACGGATTGAATCCACTAAAGATTCTTTACAACCATATTTATTATCAAATTTCGATTTCGTTACCGAATCGTTTACGTTGATTGCAGGAAGGTATAAAGTTCCATTTTTCAAACGTTCGTACAAACGGTGAACACCCGTGGTCGTTTCTTCTGAAAGTCCTCTGATTCCGTCGATTAATTCTGGATATTGGTCAAACACCATGTTTGTCAAATCTCCACCATCATCCAAAATCATATTCAATTGCTGACGCTCTTCTCCGAAAAACAAAGTTTGCTCAATACACCAGTTGAATTCTTCCTCGTTCATGCCTTTCCATGCGTACACAGGAATACCAGCAGCAGCAATCGCTGCAGCAGCGTGATCTTGTGTGGAGAAGATGTTACAAGATGACCAAGTAACGTCAGCTCCTAATGCGATTAATGTTTCTATTAAAACGGCAGTTTGGATAGTCATGTGAAGACATCCTGCGATTCTTGCACCTTTTAATGGTTGAGATTCACCAAATTCAGCACGAAGTGCCATTAAACCTGGCATTTCAGCCTCGGCTAAACGCATTTCTTTGCGACCCCACTCGGCAAGAGCGATGTCTTTAACTTTGTACGGAACGTACTGTTGTGTT
>JBBAKZ010000279.1:0-4491 GCA_040403275.1 Arcicella sp.
GATACTATTTCAGAAGATTTTTTAAAGCAATTTCTAGATAACCCTACCTTCGCCGAAGCCCTCTATTTAGCCTCCCCGGTGCTTTTCCAAGAAGCCATGAACTGGAAGGACGGAAAGATTTCGGACCCAAAAAAAATACAAAAAATTCCCATTTCATTGGGTAAATATTACACCCGAATGTGTAGTAGATGCACGCCATTCGGGCTTTTTGCGGGTTGTGGAGTCGTTGATTGGGGAGACGAAACAGCCATCGAACTAGCGGAGGAAACCAGTCGAAAAACTCGGCTAGATATGCACTATGCGGGTGCTTTGGCACAAAAATTAGCCGAAATTCCTGAAATTAAATTTTCACTAAAATTTCTACCAAATTCTAGTATTTATCGAGTAGGGGACGAACTTCGCTATATCGAATACAGTTACGTGGATGGCCAACCAAAACACCAAACAAGTGCCATAGTCTGGTCGGAGTATATTCAATTAGTCTTGGATTTGTGCAAATGGGGTAGTACAATCAGAAAAATTATTACTAATCTAATTAACGATGATATTTCGGAAGAAGAGGCCATCAGATTTGTGGAACTACTGATTGAATCGCAGCTTTTGGTCAGCGAATTAGAACCAGCAATTACCGGAGATGAATTTACAACTCAAATAAAAAATACCCTTTCGAATCATAGCCAGATTGTAGAATTATTGACTAAAATTGAACACCATTTAGTAATGATTGATGCTAACTCTTCTCCTAAAATTTCGGTTTATTATGCAATAATTGAAACGATAAAAGCTTTTGGAATTCCGTACGAAGCAGGTAAATTATTTCAAACGGATTTAGTGAAAAAATTTAATAAAAATACGCTTAATTCTGAGTATCAAAAGGTATTCTGTGAAATACAGGACTTATTTAAAAAAATAGTATTAAGTCCTGAAAATGAAAAACTTAGTGCTTTCAAAACAAATTTCTTCGAACGATATGAAACCAGAGAATTGCCAATTTTGTTGGTGCTTGACGTAGAACTAGGAATTGGCTACGGAGACTCAGGGAAAGGTAAGTATACACCCATTGCCGAAGATTTGGACCTACCAGAAATTAAAAATAATGTACTTAATTTGTCGCAAAATACTTTTCAACAATTCCTTTTTAATCAATGGCTAAAAGCATACAAAACGGATGCCTACCAAGTTGAATTGAAAGCGGAGGATTTAAAGAAATTTGCGGTAAATAATGCGAGGACTTCTCCTCCAAATTCCATCATGTTTAGACATACTAGTGACGAAAATTACCCAATTTATTTAGAAAGAATTAGTGGTTCAAGTGGGGCAAATTTATTAGGACGTTTTGCTCATGCGGATAAACAGATTCTTGAAATAATACAAACCATCATTCAGCAAGAAAAAGAGAATAATCCAGATGTTATATTTGCAGAAATTGTACATTTACCCGAAAATAGACTTGGCAATATTTTGTTACACCCGCCGTTCCGTGAATACGAAATACCTTATTTAGCCAAATCTTCGTTACCAATTGAAAACCAAATTCCCTTAGAAGATTTGTACGTTTCGGTGAATTTGCAAATGGATAAAGTTATTTTACGATCGAAAAGGTTGAATAAAGAAGTGATTCCAAGATTGAGTAATGCCCACAATTTTTCGCAGAATTCTCTGCCACTTTATCATTTTTTATGTGATTTACAAACCCAAAATTTGAATTCAAATGTTGATTTAGGTTGGTCCAATATTGCTCCTCAAACGGTTTTTTCTCCGAGATTAATTTACAAAAATGTGATTCTTTCTTTGGCGACTTGGCGTTTTAAAAAGGAGGACTTTGTTGAATTATTATCCGTAAAATCAGCGGATTTGCTGGAAAAAATGCAACAATTTAAGCAACATTGGAATTTACCCAAACGATTTGTTTTGGCGGATTACGATAACGAATTACTGGTCAATTCTGAAAATCTATTGAGCATTCAAATTTGGATAGATTCGATAAAAAATCGGGAGAAAATTGAGATTAAAGAATTTTTCTTTGAGGAAAAAAACAGCATCGTCAAAAATAAATTAGGACAAGGATTCACCAACCAATTTATCGCTTCTTTTATCAATGAAAATACTGTTTATCAAGGACTTAACATTTCTTTCGATGAAGAAAACTTAGCCATTCAGCGAAATTTTTCAGTCGGTTCGGAATGGTTATATTTCAAATTTTATCTAGGGCCTAAATTCGCTGATATTTTTTTGGCTCGAGCCATTAAACCACTGGTTGAACAATTAATTGACGAACAATTAATTGATAAATGGTTCTTTATTCGGTACGCCGACCCGGAAAAACATATAAGATTTCGAGTACATTTGCCCCATACGAATGCCATTGGAAATATATTTTTAATGCTTAAAAAATATATTCAATCTTTTGAAAATCAAGAGGTGATGTGGAAATTGCAAGTTGATGCTTATCAACGTGAAATTGAACGATACAGCGGAAATGTGATGGAATTGACCGAGTCCTTATTTTTTGAGGATAGTAAGGCGATTATTACCATGATCGACCAAACTTGGGGAGAAGAACAGGATATAATTAGGTGGCAATGGTGTTTGAAATTGATTGATACTTACTTGACTGATTTCGGGTTATCCCTTTTAGAAAAGAAAAATTTGATGGATAAGATGAAGACGAGTTTTGCCGATGAATTTAATATCAACAAAGATTTAAAATTACAATTAGACCAACGATTTAGAAGTAATCGTTCGGTTATTGAACAAATTTTGGATAACTCTCTCAATGAAATACACGAATATGCGCCCCTTTTTGAGTGTATTTACGTCAAATCGGCGAATACAAAGTCATTTATTGAACAGATTAAAATACTAAAATCTGAGCAAGAATTGATGAAATATCTCTCTGATACCATTCACATGACCGTTAATCGAACCATTAGTGATAATCAGCGCACGCATGAATTGGTTTTATATGATTTTTTATTCCGTTATTATCAAGCTGAAACGGCTAAAAATAAATCGAAATAGGAAACTATACTTTATTGGAAACCTGATTTTCCACAAAATATAGGTCCATTAATCCATTCTTGTGGAAATAGATCGGCTAGGTCATTGCCCCCCATCCACGGATGGAATTGTTCTGCCAGTCATGGAAATATAACTTATGCTAAAGCAACCGCAGTTTGATTAACAATTCTATCTTTTACCCATTGTTCTGTTATTTTCTTGACCGGAATAAGTAATACAGCAACGCCTACTTTCAACGAAAACTTAATTATCGTACCCTGATTATATAGTGCATCAAGGTATTGATCTATAATCAGCGAAATAAACTGAAAGAAAAATAGAAGTATCAGCAGGCCAAGGATATCAATAATCTTGCCGTTTACCCTTTTCTTACTAAACAGTATGCTTATACCAAAAAGCAAAGGAATAAAACCACCAATGCCGGCCATCTGTAAATTTCTATTGTTTTCTTTGGCAGCCAGTTTTTTTTCCTCTGCTATTTTTGACTGCCTTAGTTGTTCACTAATGGTAAGGCTTTGTAGCTGCTTAACTTTTTCCTGGTCAAATAAACTGTCTTTGAGTGCGATGCTCAATTTTAAATATTTTAAGGAACTGTCGCAGTTACTTTTTTCATAAAAACGAGCCAACATCGTTGCTGCATCAAACATGCCATTTTTATCAGATACTTTTAAAGATATTTGGTAGGACTTTCTTATGTAGACAAAAGCTGAATCAGGATGGCCGTTGCGTTTAAATAACTTTGCCATTGCGTAATAAGACTTGCCGAGGTAGGTATAATTTCCTACCAATTGATTGGCCAATAACGCTTTCCGGTAATAGGGTAGAGCAATTTCATCTTTCCCCAAACCGGTATATATATCACCCAAGCCAAGCATAATATCACCGAGTGTTTCTGTATCGTTTATTTTATTCGCAAGCTGATATGCCTTGTTTGTGTAAAGTAAGGCAGAATTTAACTGCTTTGCCTTTTCGTAGTACGTACCAAGGTTGATATAATTTAATAATTTACCGAGTGTGTCCTTTATGGCAACATTAATCGCCAGGCTACGCATACCATTGCTGATTGCCTGTTTGTAATCACCCTGATCTTTGTACACTTCAGCAATGTTAGCAAAAGCAACGGCAATCAATCCCTCATCCTTCAATTTTTCGCTCCGCTCTAATACTTCCAAATATACCTGAAGGGAAGCGGTGTAGCTTCCAGTAACAATTAGGGCATTGCCAATATCATTCATGCAACTGATTACACCACCTTCATAATTTATTTTTTTGGCCAAAGCCACTGCCTGTTGTGCATACCACGCACTGCTGTCGGGATTTGAGTACAAATAATTGAACGACACATCGTGCATCGCCCAGACTTTTGCGGTATCATCTTTGACAACAGCCAGTTCTTTAAGTAGGCTGTTAATTTTTTTGACATCCTGGGGAAATGAATAATAGGTAAAACTAAGAAAGGTTAATGTAAGG
>JBBAKZ010000280.1:0-3246 GCA_040403275.1 Arcicella sp.
CCGTCCACAACGTGCCAAATATCAATTATCAAATAAGACAAGGCACGCCTTGTCTATCTCTCTACCGTCTGCCACCGTTTGCCGTCCACCACCGCCTTTCGCCACCGTCCATAACGTGCCAAATATCAATTATCAAATAAGACAAGGCGTGCCTTGTCTCTACAGCACAACCGCCTGACAATTAAAAAACTTTTATTTTACCCGTGACCGCACTATTAATCAAGGTGGCTTTGTATTCTTTTAGCTTTTCTATTTCTTGCTCTTTGAGGGAAATGGCAGTAGAAAATTTGCCATCATCTTCTTTAAATTTTGATAAAATTTCCTTTTGCTGAGTAACCGGGGGAATAATAACTTGTAATTGCGAATATTTATCTGCGCCTATATTTTCAATTGTAGCTTTAATAAAAATGCCTTCTTTCCATTTATTGAACAAATTTGAATTCGTATATAAATAAAGAAAATCACTTAAAATTATCTCTTCATTTGATTCTGCTTTAATTAAATAACCCGCAAAGGAATATTCAGATTCTACTGACATCGATTTTTTGAATTGATATGTTTTACCAACTGTTGCTCCACTTCTTGCAAAAAGAATATCACCATCTTTTAATAAATAGTCTTTACCTTGTTTCCATGAAAGTGATAGCTTATTATCTTCACTCAACTTGCCGTCCTGACCAAAGTCTGTAATTCGAACATATCTTGGCAAACTAATATCATATTCAATTCCACTTTCATTAGCACCATATTTCAATTTGCCATTTAAGCAGTATTTCAGTTTCTTCACTTCCCACCCCTCCGGTATCTCCCCAATCCATTCAACTCCGCTATCCTTCATTTTTACATTGGGGTTTAGCCCACGAGTAACGGCTTTGTGTATGAGTATTTGCCTGCGTTCTTTAAGCAGTTCTATTTGTTTTTGTTTGATGCCAATGGCTTGGTCTATCAAGGCTGTTTTGCGGTCGAGAAAGTCGGCAATGGCGGTTTGTTCGGGGAGGGGCGGAACAGTAATTAAAAAATTATCTATATCTGACGGTGCGATATGTGGCACCATCGGGTCTGTTTTTGACATTTCAACCCAAAGCAAAAAATTGCGATTCAAAACATTGTTAAACAAATAATTACAATCCAAATTTGATTTTGCTCGCAATCTTGCAACACGTTGAAGCAATAGAATAGGTAAGTCTTCACTTTTAACTTTGCAAAAATTTTTACCCACTTTTGAACCATCCATAGCAATTAAAATATCCCCTTCGGCAAGGAGATAACCCTCTAAATGACTTTCGACAGTTGGCCAATATCTAGTTTCATCCCAATTAAAAACTCCTTCCTTAACATTAATTCCTCTTGCTAATTTTACTCCTGATTCAGTGTACTTTTCACTTTTGAATGGAAACCCAGTAATCATTTCAACATGGTTTTTCAACCTGCTTACTACCCAATGACTCGGGATCTCTCCCAACCATTCCACGCCCGAATCTTTATAAGCAGGGTATTTTTTGATTGTCGTATTATCTATTACCATTTCCATTAATCTATATTTAAAATTTCACGAATTAAACCATCACTCAATTCTTCCAGATTCAATATATCGGTGCTTACTTCTTCAATGGCACGCAAAGGTTTGTGGCGGTAGAAATATTTATTAAAACTAATTTCGTAACCAATTTTGGTGGCATCGAGGTTTATCCATGCTTCGTCAACATGAGGTTTTACCTCACGTAAAAAGTAAGCGGCGATGCTTTCTTTCAAGGGTACATTTTCAGTGTCACGCAAACCGCTTTCTGTTTCGTATTCTAGGTATTCGCCTTTTTTGTTGGTAGCAAAATAACCATAATCGGCAAGCTCGGTTTCTTTGCAGCCCAAGTGTTCGCAAATAGACGAGGCGTTCTTTGTCTTTACAATACCTTTTATTACTTTTTCGGCAGAGGCATCGTACCACGAAACGGCGTTCATGATGGCATTTTTTTCGGTTGTAGAGTAGAGACAAGGCATGCCTTGTCTCTACCATGACAACACGCATTTATTTTTTCACGAAACAAATTAAAATCCGAATATTCTTCTGTTCCAATGGCTTGCATCAATTCGGTGGCGGTATTGAGTAATTCCAATTGCTTTGTCCAAAGGGCTTCGCTTATCAATGTTTTGCTTTGCTTAGCATTTAGGTTCAACTCATTTTTTTCGCACCATTCGATAATTTCTTTTTCATGTTTGGCTATATCCGAATATACTTTCTTGCCAAATGTTTCGTACGCCCAAGCCATAGGTTCACGCAAGGATTTATCAAAACGCAATTCAGCAATTCGTTCCGTAGTAAACTGTGCTTTCAATCGCTTAGGTCGCTCAATAGTTACTTTGTAATAACCAAAATCGGTATTGTCAAAAAGTTTTGAAGCGATTCCGTGTTCCTCTTTTGTTTCACCATTGATGACACGATCAACAGTTTGCATCTTTTCATATACTGAAACTATTTCACGAATATGTTCAGGTGCAAACTCACAGTTTTTGTTGCCTAAGTTCTTACGCAGTTTACGGAATAATAAACCTGCATCAATGAGTTGCACTTTGCCTTTGCGGTTATCTGGCTTGTTGTTGCTTAAAATCCAGATGTATGTTGTAATACCCGTATTGTAGAATAAGTTATTTGGCATTTGCACAATGGCTTCCAGCCAATCATTTTCTATCATGTACCTGCGGATATTGCTTTCGCCACCGCCGGCATCACCCGTAAACAAGCTACTACCGTTATGCACCGAAGCAATGCGTGAACCCAAGGGACTTTGGGTAAGCGGTTTCATTTTGTTGACCATCTCCATCAAGAAAAGCAATTGCCCATCCGATGAACGAGGCGTTGCATCGGCATCTTCTTCAACTCCCCAATAATTTTTCAGTTTAATTTGAAAACGAGGGTCAATGATTTCTTTACCGTCTTTAATAAACTTTTGTTCACTTGCCCATGATTTACCATAAGGAGGATTGGAAAGCATATAGTCAAAAGTGGTTCCTGCAAATTCATCAGTACTTAGCGTTGAACCAACACGGATATTTTCGGGGTTGTTGCCCTTAATCATCATATCGGATTTGCAAATGGCATAGGTTTCATCGTTGATTTCTTTACCATATAAATACACATCGCCTTTGGCTTTAATTTCGCCTTCTTCATCCTTCACAAAATTTTGAGATTCGGTAAGCATTCCACCGCTGCCACAAGCAGGATCGTAAATGGTCATTACAGGTGGAAGTTTA
>JBBAKZ010000280.1:3256-4466 GCA_040403275.1 Arcicella sp.
TTTTTACCGGCTCAAAAATAATATGCGTCATTAGGTCAATAACTTCACGAGGTGTAAAATGCTCTCCGGCTTCTTCGTTATTGTCTTCGTTAAATTTGCGGATCAATTCTTCAAACACGTAGCCCATTCCCAAATTCGTTAATGGCGGCAGTTTCCTTCCTTCAGGATCATTTTTTTCGAAAGGAGTAAGGTTGATATAGGGCGACGTGAATTTTTCCAACACATTCAACAAAACATCTTTCGATGCCATGTGTCTCACTTGACTTTTGAGTTTAAATTTTTCAATAATCTCTTTCACGTTTCCGCTAAAGCCATTCAAGTAATCTTCAAAATTGGCTTGCAGTATTTGTTGGTTATTGGTGGCGGTATCATGCAAGCGTTGCAATGTCCACTCGCTGGTATTATAAAATACATACCCGCTGGCTTGGCGCAATCCGTTTTCATCCCATTCGATAAACTTGGCTTCGTCTCTCTGAAATACCAATTCTTCTAATACAGCGGCCTTGGTTGGTTCCAACAAAGCATCGAGTCTACGAAGCACTACCATAGGTAAAATAACATCACGGTATTTTCCTCTTACATATACATCACGCAAACAATCGTCTGCTATTGACCAAATGAAGGAGATTGATTTATTGTGTACTGCTTGGTTCATTTTAATTTATTTACTTTTTTTATCAATGATTTTGTGCCGTCAGGACTAGGCTCGGCTATTATTTTGATTGAATCGGTCTCCTTCAAGTAGTTATCCGTTACAAATTTTGGCGGTATGCTTATCGTGGCATATCCATTTTCCGGTTGAAAGATGCCCCAACCATTCCTTGCAATTTGGGTGACAGTGCTGGTAATCTATTTACTATTATTCACTTTGCGTCCTTTAACCGCTTTTATGAATGCTTAAAAATCGCAATGATCACATTTTTTGAAATTATTTCTTGTTGTTCTTAAAGACCGCTTAGGTTTTTCACTGCGACGAGAATCAGACAGTCATTGGTAGGATACAGTTGTGTCCAATTGCTCCATTAAGTAAATGTTCGATGCTCAGAGGTTGGAAAATAAACCGTTTGTTGTTGGTATGACTTCACTGACAGCTGTAGTACGATTGTCAGTTGGGAAGCTGACAATAACAGGTGATGGTGATAGAAATATTAATAATTTACCGAAGGTAGGCATTAACCGTTATTCTTACAAATAAATTTTATTAAGCGGT
>JBBAKZ010000281.1:0-4464 GCA_040403275.1 Arcicella sp.
CCGTGAGCATTTCCAGCATTATTGACCAATATATCAATGGCCCGTAAATCTTCTGGGAGAGTATTCAACGCCTTTTCAACTTCCTGACGGTTCCTTACATCAAAAGTCAGTATATTAACTGTTACTTTGGTGGAAAGGGTTTCTTGAATTTCATAAAGACGATCTGAGCGTCTTCCACATAGGATTAGGTTAATTCCTAAATCCGCAAACGCTTCGGCGGTTGCTTTGCCTATGCCTGAGGTAGCACCTGTAATGAGAGCAATTTTTGACATTTTATTTAGCTTTGAGTTATGAGCCATGAACATTAAACAATGGAATTGGCAGATTTTGCTCAAAACTCACCGCTTAAAGCTCACCGCTATTTAAGGGGTGAAAAATCAGCAGGAACCATATATTCAGATTTAACAGAAATCGTTAATGAGCCACCAGCATTGTCTTCGGATGCTTTTTTGACCGCTTGCCATTCTGGACTTGCTCTAAAGGCTTTGAAAGAAGCTAAACCCTCTTCCTCGGTTTTATGAGCCAATAAATAAATCAATACATCTTCCGAACCTTGTTCTTTGTCCGTTGGAGTCCAATAGATAATATTTGTCATGCCATAATTTTCAAATATTTTCAAGGTATGGTCTCTAAAACGGGATAATAGATTGGGTAAATGATTTGGCGTAGTTTTATAAGTTCGTAATTCAAAAACTCTATTTGCCGCCGATTTCATGTTGTTTGGTGAAAAATCAGTAGTTTTCAAGAAAGTGCTTTCTATTTTTGCCACGATTTCACCATTCACTGCCGAATTTTTCATGACCGTTATCCAGCCAGTATCAGACATATATTCTTTCCAAGATTTATCCCTTGCCTCACGTGAAGGATACGAAAGAACATAAACTAACTTATTCTCTTTATTTTCTCCCAAAGGCAACCAAAAACCTTCTAAACGCATCTTATATTTATCAAAATATTTTAAAGTATGGTTTTTAAAACGGTTCATAAGGTCTGGAAGTTTTCCTTCCGAAGCATAATAAACTCGCAGCTCGTACAAGCGAGCATTTGCATCTGACTGCGCATGAACCGCAAAACTGGCGATAAATAAAAAGAATGAAATAATGAGTTGCTTTTTCATTAGGATATGTTTTTGGTTTTATTATTTTATCGTGAAATAGATTTTAAGATAATCAGATGACAAAATGCTTTTTGGGATATATCTAAAAGAAAAATTCAGCAGGATTTTTTCTGAATTTATTGAATCCCCACAATTTCAACTCGTCGATTCTTCTTTTTGTTTTCCTCACTATCGTTCGGAGCAACGGGTTTGGTGCCTCCGTAACCTTTATACAGCAAACGGTCTTCTTCAATTCCTTTACTTACGAGATAATTCAGAATTACTTTTGTTCGGTTTTCTGAAAGGGCTAAATTTAAACGTTGGTCGCCAATATTATCGGTGTGTCCGCCAATTTCAATTTTCGTTTGTGGATTTGTCTTTAAGATAGAAACGAGTTTATCTAATTCCGTGTACGATTCTTTTTGCATAATAAAACTACTCTGCTCGAAATAGACATTATTTAACACAATGGCTTTACCTTTTTCAATTTTTTCAAAACTTTTCTCCGTCGTATTAGGTGATTTTTCTCTTGGATTTACCGTACTTGATGACAAAATAGTTTGTTTTGCCACCACCGGTTCACTTGTTTTAATGAGAGAAATATCTTGCTTGCGGTCGGTGTTGGGGTCAATTCTCGTGATAGATTTTTCGTAACCAATCGCCTCAATTTCAAGTATATAGCTTGCGACAGGGCTTAGTTCTGCCGAATATTCATCCCCATTTTTAGCTAAGATTAATTCCTGACTAGATTTTACGTCCGTTAATTTTGCCGTGTATTTCTCCACAATTTTACGAGTCTGAGAATCCAATACGCTAAAAGTAAATTTACTCTCGTCTTTTACCAACCATGAAGCAATTGGCGCATTTTTCATTGAACTATCAGGAGTAATTTTCCCTTCGTAAGGTTTATATCCCGGCGCCGTGATTTCAAGGGTGTAATTTATTTTTTCCGTTAAAACCACCACCATTTGCTCACGAAGATTATCCGTTTTTCCAGTGGCAATTACTTCTCTACTAGGGTCATAAATCTTAAAATTTGCTGAAACCTTACTTTTCTTACGAGCATCAATTGCAAAAAGAAAAAGAGTATATTTTCTCAAAGAACGCATATTTATTGGCTTACGAACATCGTCGGAACTGGCAGTAAAACGACTTTCATAATCATCATACCCTGCCAACTTTGCCTTAATCAAATATACTCTTCCAGGTTTCAAATCTGCACTACATTCCCCATTTGGCAGCGTAACCATGGCTGTCACTGGTTCATTATTCATCGAATCAATCAAACTAAAAAATACTTTGCTAATGGGTTTATTGTCGTTGACATCGTAGGCTTTCAAACTCAAAACTGAAAAATTTCGGGACATCATTACGACGTGTTTCTTTGGCTTACCGAAAGCAGTATAGGTAACAATTTCATTTTTAAGGTTGTAACCTTTTACAAAAGTCTCCAATTGAAAATTATCCGTTTCCATTAAAGGTAATTTATATTCCGGGGAATTTTCAGAAGTTTTGCCTTGCGTCGAAATGGTTGTTTTTGAAGGAGTTATCTTGAAAATAGCTTCCAAAATTCGCCCACTCGTAGAATCAACAGCTGAGAATATTAAGGCTGATTCTTGCGCTTTAGGGGTTAAGGGGCAAATTAATTCATGCCTTGAAAGTTCAGAAATTTCCTGTTCAAATTTCTCAAAACCTTCCGCTGTGATTTCTAAATGATATTTATCGTCGGGTGTTAAACTCACAGTAGCATCGCCTGAAGGCAATTTTACAATGTCCGTTTTAATAGTTTTCGTAGTCAGGTTGGTGATTTTATAATCTCCAATTGTTACGGGTACATTCGTTATTTTATTGGTTGCTTTAATATTTAATACGAATAAGGCTTTTTCTAAACTGACATTAAACGAATACTTTTTATCAATCGCAAAATCCGCCATGTTGAACGTACTTTGCTTCGGTTTATAGCCATCAGCGGAGCTTTCTACCGTAAAAACTTCCCGTTCCGCCACTTTTACCGTTCCGTCAGCTGCGTCTTTGAATGAAAAGGTTTTCTGTTCTTTTTCTAATTTAACGCTAAAAGTTGCTTTTAAAGGTTTATTGGTTAAAATATCAAAAAAGGCAAAGTTTACGGGTAAACGCTTCTTTTTCAATAACATAAAATTGACTACGCCACCAACAGGAGCTTTATCAATCCTTTGGTTTGATAATTCTACGTAATCTTCCGCTTTGATATTTAGCTCATAAGATCCTAAACGTTTCAAATTAGCCGTAAAATCATTTGCCGTGTTTTTAATGGCTTTTTTTACCTCTGAAGTTTTTAAATCCGCAATTTTAACTTCGGCTTCATTGATTGGTCTTTGTGTTTCAGCATCTAAAACCTTAATGATTAATGGATAACGGTCAAGGGCTAATTTGATTTTGTATTCGATATGTTCGCCTAATTTGATGTTGGCAATTTCTAATAATGCTCGGCCCGTGGCAAATCCTTCTGAAGCAACTTCAACTGCTAAATTATCATTTTTAAATAAATTAACCGGAAAATACGTCTTCGCTTTTACCTTATTTCCTTGAAAAACCTTACCCGTTTTTTCGGAAGTGACCGTGAAATTAGCTTCAACGGGTTCATCTTTTTCCAAATCCATCGCCATCAGATTGACGGTGTAAAATTGCTTAGGAATCAATTTTATTGATAAATCTTTTAAAGTTTCACTTTTGGTGATTGTTTGTTCATTATCCTCAAAAAATTCTGATGAGATAACTATTTTATATTGTTTACCAGTCAATAAGTTTATTCCACACTCACCCGTTTGAGTATTTGCTTTTACTTCCGCAATTTGTTGAGTGGCAATTTCAGTAATTGTTACTTTGGTATCTTTCAATAAATCATTTGTGCCAGCATCGTAAGCTTTTACCGTCAAATTTGAAGAAATGGGGTCTAACTTAATAATACTTACCGGTAAAAGATCACTTTTTTCATCGATCCGTACGGAAAGGCTCGAATTTTTATAGCCTTTCATCGAAGCCTCGATTTTATAATCTTCTTTAAAACGGAATCCACCTTGATTTTGCAGCGTATGAGGATTGTATTGAAGTGCTATTGATTGTCCAGTAGAGACTTCTTTAGCCTCGAAACTAGCGGGAATTGTCAAATTGGTCTGTGAATCAATCGCCAAGAAACTAAGTTTAAACATTTCTTCACTGCTTTTTACTATTCCTCCCAACGGAATCAGCCTAAAATCTTGCTCTAAAGCCTCACAATTTTGTCTTTCGGATAAATCGATAACAATTTTCTTTCGATAATATCCCGATTCATTAATTTCAAAATTAAAGGAAAAGCAAGGGAGGGTACTCCCATGGAGTCTGCATAGAGA
>JBBAKZ010000282.1:0-4462 GCA_040403275.1 Arcicella sp.
ATTTTAATAGCATCAAAATGGTGGTCTTCCTTTAATAAATTATGAAGTTCTGCTTTTGCCTCGGTTGGGCCAAAAAGCAATATTTCGTCATAATCTATAATTATATCCGCCAATTTTTTATAAAATTCTCCTTGTTTTTGATTTTCCTTGTGATGAATTGTGCTTTCGCTATCACTGGCAACTGTATTTTTTTCTTCTTGTGTCAGGGTAATATCTTGGTTTTCAATTGGGATTGAATAATTCGAATATTCTATAAAATGAGCTACAGAATGATCCATCCAAATACCCAAATACTTTTTATCAGTCATCATATTTTTGTTAAATTGTAAATCAGTTTTTACAATCAACAAAGGTCTAAATATCTTAATGGAAAAGTATTACACAATTCGTCAAAAGACTTACATCATTCACATCTTAAGGTTTTGGATTCTGAAATTGAGGTTAACTTTATTGATGCCCTATTTAAAATTCACAGATGTATTTTAAATAGGGCATCGCTTTAAACAATGGCGTACTTTTGAAATTAGTCTGTAATAAGTTTTTTGCTGGGGGAACTTCCCGAAAGTTTTAAACTTTCGGGAAGTTAAAAGGACTTAATCAATATTGTAGTAATTATCATATGAAGTATTTTCTAAATTGTCGTTCCGCCATCGGCAGTATAAACGCCACCCGTGCAATAACCTGAAGCATCGGAAGCTAAAAAAAGAGCCAATCCTGCAATTTCTTCTACTGTTCCCATGCGGGCAACTGGCAGGTTTTTAACGAAACGATTGAGGATTTGCTCGTTCTGCCAAAGGGCTTCTGAAAATTTGGTTTTGATTAAACCTGGACAAATAGAATTTACCCTAATACCATCAGTGCCCCATTCCTTGGCCGTTACTTTTGTGAGCATATTCAAGGCCGCTTTCGAAACTGAATACAAGCCCAAACCTGGGTCTGGCGTGATTCCCGCAATCGAACTAATATTGATGACCGAACCACCACCCCGCTGTTTCATAATCGGATGAATCAATTTACTTAATTCAAATGGCGCTTTCACATTGATGTTCATAATCTTGTCAAAAGCCCATTCCTCGGCATTCAATACGGGGCCATATACAGGATTTGTAGCGGCATTATTGACCAAAATATCAATGCCTCCGTAAAGTTCAACGGTTTTTTCTATCAACAATTTGCAACCTGTAATATCACCAGCATTGGCGGCAATCCCCACACATTTGCCTCCTTGCACATTAATATCGGCGGCTACTTTGTCCAATTCTTCTTGTTTTCGAGAATTGATAACTACCGTTGCTCCGCAAGCGGCGTAAAATCTGGCAATGGCTTCACCGATTCCTTTTGAGGCTCCCGTGATAAGAGCAACCTTGCCTTCAAGGCTAAAAATTTTGTTTGCATTCATGCAACTTTGAGTTATGAGCCATGAGCATTAAGTTTTAGCCAGAATTTTCGCAGGGCTTATTTCTCGTAGCTCAAGGCTATTTCAGTAATTTTTAATGTCAATAGTTCCTCCTGTTTGTACGTTGAGTGCACCAAGGAGGTATAAAAAATTGAGTGTAGCACTAACTCCATTCGGAATTGTTACTATATTTCCTCCGCTAATCGTAATATAGTCAGTTGAAATCGGAATTCTTCCGCAAGACCAAGTGGAAGAATCATCCCATTTGCCCGTTGCGACTGAGTGCATATCGGCACAATGTACTAATTTTATTTCATCAAAATACAAACTTTCTGTTTGGGTTTGTCCTAATTTTATGGATATTTTTCCTACTTGCGTGAGTGTGCCAAGAATTGCCCAATTAAACAAAAAATGCGTCCATTTTTGAGCATCGGCATAAATGGCAAAATTATTTCCTGCTATAGTGCCTGAGTTAGTAGAAAATAATTGTACGTTCAAAGGGAAGGAAGTACTAGCATCATTGTAAACCCAAAATTCAAACCCATCCTGATAGCCTGTTGTATCAATTGGAAAGCCATTATATCTAAAATCTATTAAATCATCTACTGTCGGATTTGTTACTTTAATGGAACGAGTATTGATAAATTTAGCACTCGTATTATTAATATTTAAAGCTGAAATGGTTGAGAAGTTTTGCCAATTCGCTCCCAAAGCATCACCGTAAATTATTTCATCGGAGGTAACGGGGGCGATTGTATAAACTCCCAAACCATCACTTTTTCTCGAAATATTGCCTGCAGCATCTTTTGCAGTAACGTTGAAAAGATAAAAAGTTGAAGGTAGCAAGCTCGTTGCGGTATAAGTAGGATTGAGAGATTCATCTATTTTGACCCCATTTTTAAAAATTTCATACGTTGCCACTTCCACATTATCAGTCGAGGGAGTCCATGAAAAAGAAATTCGTGAAGCACTAACATTGGTTAATTGTAAATTTGTTGGCGTAGAGGGGATTTCTGTATCAACATAAATTTGCCCGCAATCGGGCGCAATATTTTTAATTTTTGTGGTAGAAAGACCCTGCGCATCAGTCACCGTTAATTGTACTTGATAAAAATATGTTTCGTTATCGCAAGGCACGGGCGAAATGATGAAACTACTCGTTGGTTGGGTTACTACAGGATTTGGATGGAAGTGGGTGTTGTGATGTAAACTCGTTTCCCATTTGAAAGCTAATTGAGCCGTCGGTGTTTCATTATCTGTAACATTTGCTCGTAAATCTATCGTAGCATTCCCAGTATTGGCATAAATATTAAACTTATCGACCGTAGTAGATTGGATAATTGGAGGCGTATTATTGACGGAAACGATAAGCGAAATACTATTCGTTTGATTCTGGTCGTCGGTTACTGTTAACGTGACATCATAACGAGTTGGGTTTGAATTAGGCGTTGTGAAAACGTGGGTTGGACTAACATTGGTAGAAATGGCTGAACCATCGCCAAAATTCCAAGCATAGGTTAATGCGCTGTTTTCTGGGTCTGAGGATTGGCTTCCATCAAATTGTACCGTTAATGGACTTGTTCCATATTTAATATCTTGGGTAGCTTTAGCAATTGGGGGCTGATTGCCCGTATCGTACTTTACTTCATGGATTGAACCGCCATATGAGGCATAGTACAAATAGCCATTCGCAGGATTAACGGCCATGCCTGTTACACCTAAAGCATTTGTCAAGAAACGGTGTGATTCAGTAAGTTCATCCTTAGCATTCATCGTAAAACTTTGAATCCAATTTTTGTCAGGATCTTCACCATTATTGAAATTTCCATGTAAATATCGGCCCTGATATTCGACGGGGAAATTTGTTCCTTGATAAAAAATACCGCCAATTGAACAACCGCCTACAAATTCATCTCCGGGAATAGCATTGGTGGCAGTATGACTGATTTCTCTCATTTCCCCTTGCACATAGCCACGAGCGGGTAATTCTCTGAAATCTACCACCGGACGTGTATGGGTAAAGGGTAATGGAAATTCATTTCTTTCAAACGGAACACCTACTACTGGCTCAGCTAAGTCAGCTTCATTCATCCCTTCAAATTGAGGCCAACCAAAATTTTGCCCTCCCGTGGTCACTACATTTATTTCTTCTCTTCTAGTACTACCGACATCTCCCACATAAATCACCCCGGGATTCCCAGCGGAGGGAAGGTGGTCGCCAGTATTAGGTTTTAAGGTCATTCTAAAAGGATTTCTAAAACCCATGGCCCAAACCCTTGATTTGGCTGCTCGTGGTTGAGTAGCATCATAAAAAGGATTACTTGGAATTCCATCGCCCGTTAAAGGGTCTATTCTTAGGATTTTTCCGCTCAAGCAGTTAATCATTTGAGCTCGCCAAGAACCTACATTTTCATTTTCGTTAATATCTGGCGTGCTTGGGTCATCTGATTTTAAAATGCCATCAATTAATGCTTGTTCATAGAAAGCACCTTCTCCCGAACCCCTATCAGCATTCACCGTTGAAGATTCGCCACAAGAAACCAATAAGGTGCCATCCGTTCCAAAAAGTAAAGAACCTACGTTGTGTGTATCAAATACAAAGGGAATTCCGTCCGCTGGAGTAGTACCAAGTAGTATCAAACGGCTATTGGGAACAATTGAAGTAAAATTTGAGATATCAATCGTATACCTAGTAATTCGGCCAATGGAAGCATTTAGATAATCACTCGCAAGAGAATCATACGTAGCAGTTCCGAAATTCATTAAATGGTGTCTATCAACATCATACATCAAATAAATAAATCCATTTGTTGAAAAATTTGGATGAAGGGCAAAGCCTTTTAATCCAGAATCTGTGGAAATATTTAATTCCTCACCAATATCCAAAACAACATGCCACACGCCATCTGAGGTTCTGCATTTTACTTTTCCACCTTTCTCCCATACAAAAGCATGCCCCAAAGCATCAAAAGTTACGCCGTTGGCTCCCTCGAAATCAGTAGCATATTCATTATCTTGAAATCCAGCTGGTTGCTGTGCAAAACTTAAATAACTTACGCATAAAAC
>JBBAKZ010000283.1:0-4449 GCA_040403275.1 Arcicella sp.
GTACTAGTAACAAATTGAGCTACAATAGGTAAATTTTCTTCCCATTTTTTTAAAGAATTTCAAATGGTCTACTTTACTGCAATTTCCTTAAAAAGATTTTCTTTTCCCTATTTTTTGTTTGAAATTTAGGATAAATTTTCCCTAAAAGTCCAAGCAACGATTCTGCTCGTTTTTTGTCCTTGAGCCATAACTATTGTCCGAACTTCAAGGGCTTTTACGTTTTTCAATGCCCGATAAATACTGGGCAAATGTTCTTTTTTTGAAATTAAACTCGTAAACCAAACGCATTGATTGGGTATCATTGCCGATTCGTTAATCATCTTTTTTACAAAGCTTTCTTCTCCGCCTTCACACCAAAGTTCCGCCTTTTGACCTCCGAAGTTTAAAGAGGGTTTTAAGGATTTTTTACCACTTAAATTTTTTATTTTTCGTTGGGTGCCGGCTGTTGCTTCAGCCAAAGAAGCATGAAAAGGAGGGTTGCAGATGGTTACGTCAAAAATTTCATCGGGTAGAATTATTCCTTTGAAAATATGGGATGAGGAGGTTTGTAATCGCACCTCAATTTTGCCTAAAAGAATCTCGTTATTTTCAATAATATTCTTGGCAGATTGAATCGCTACGGGGTCGATATCGGTGCCAACAAATTGCCAATCGTAGGCGTGATTGCCAATAATTGGATACACACAATTGGCTCCTACACCAATATCAAGTACTTTTACAGATTTTCTCCTTGGAATATATCCCTTATTATTTTCAGCCAAAAGGTCGGCAATGTAATGAATGTAATCCGCTCGTCCGGGAATAGGCGGGCAGAGGTAGTTTTTAGGAATATCCCAATTGGAAATATGATAAAAGTGCTTCAAAATAGCTTTGTTGAGCATTTTTACTGCTGCTGGATTCGCAAAATCAATGGTTTCAGAATCATACTTATTGATGAAAATGAAAGGCAAAAGTGCAGGACAACTTTTGATTAATGCTTGAAAATCATACCGAAAACGATGAGGGTTTCGTGGATGAAGCTTATTTTTTTCGGGTTGAATCTCTTTCATTTTTTATTAATAAACCACGCATTGGCAATCAAAACAAATTGAATTGGCAAACGAATTAATGCCACTTGATGACTACCAATGGCCGCCTTTTCTCTGAATATATCCCAAATATGGAGAGGTAAAAACAGCAACATCATTACCAAAATTCCCAACGTTGCCACACTACGAAATGAGGGAATAAATACCCCCACACCACAAACTATTTCAAAGATTCCAGATAAATAATTTGTAGCTTCATTTGGTAAAAAATTGGGTATAAATGGGGCGTACATTTCGGGTTTGAGGAAATGATTTAAGCCGCCCAAAATCATTAAAAGCCCAAAGAGGAAAGTTAAAATTAGTTTCGTGGTTTGCATGAATTGATTCTATTAAATGATTTAAAAATTGCGATTTGCCTGTTGAACATGACGTTCATTACGAATAACCAAAAACTGTATAGCGTCTCCGAGGTTCAATTTAAGAAATTTTGCGATAGAAATTGGTATTTTGATTTGCTGAATATTCTTTTGTGGAACATTCCAAACACTTATTATAGTTGAAAAGTTGTGGTGGGAAATACTGAAGCAGTCAACTTTTGATAATTATTCAATTTTTAGTGGAGGACCAAACATTTGTATCTCATTATCAATAAAAATTTTGTCAATTTCTATTATCGTTGGTTCGTGGTCTCATCCTGACATTATTACGAAGAATTCTTCTATTTTTTATTTATATTATTGCCAAAAGGCACTTTTAATTCTAAAACCATACAGGAAATAATTATTACTAAAACACCATCACTGAAGTCCTCTAAGCGGGGTTCTGTCATAATTTCAAGTTATCAATTTCAATATAAGGTTCATTTGATTGAAATAGTTTTGCAAATTATGGAGATCTGAGTTTTTGATTTTTACTGGTTAATGTATGAGTAACTTTGTCATTGAGAACGCAGTTAAGCAATCTGTTAGCTTACGAGAAAAGGTATTTAAACTCAATTTCATCAATCTAATAGATAACTTCGCTACGCTCGCAATGACAAGGCTGATAATTTTAATTTTACTTCCCACCCTCAACCACAATCGTCTTCTTCTCAGCCCCAACCCCCGTAATCGTCAAAGATTTCCAAGTTTTGGGGAGTTTTATGTCTTTGATTTGGGTAATACCTTCTTCGCCAATGTCTAAACCTCCGAAACCGTTGAGAATCGTTTGTAAAAATCCTCCCGCACCCGTGGCAAAATAGGGATTTGTGCCTCCTGCGGTTTCTGCTAAAACACCAAACGGTGGAACTTCATTGGGTTTATAGCTTTTGGTAAAGAGTTCAAAAGCTTTGTCGGTATTATTCAAACGGGCGTGTAAAATACACATAATAGCCTGAGACATCGCTGGTCCATCGGTTGACATACGGGCTTCGTAATAATCTAAATCTTTCTTAATTAGTTCTTTTTCAACTACTTGGTGCATTGGGTACGACAATAAATTAACATCGGCTTGTTTAATTGTTTCACCCTTATAAGTAGCATGTTCTTTCGTTACGCCATCGGCATTTCTTAGAATTACTAAACCGTTCATTACCTCCTCCCATTTTGGATTTGGCGTAATTTTCAATTCATCGGCAGCATCAATCGCAAAGCCCAAAACTTCCTTGGTCATGCCATTGGTGTAGGCATTATCATCCACATTTTCCGCCCATTCATCCGCACAAACCACGTTGATGATATGATATTTTCCATCCGTTCCCTTTTCGGCACGACTTATCCAGAAGTCGGCCACTTCTTTTACTAAAGGATAACCACGAGTTTTGAGCCATTCTTTATCTTTTGTAACTTCATAATATTTCCAAAATGCCCAACCAATATCACCCGTGATGTGATGTTGAAATGGTCCCGTCAAAGCCCAAACTGGCGTGGCTTCCTGTCCTTTATCATCCGATTCCCAAGGAAACATTACGCCTTTATATCCGTGCGATTTTGCGTTGGCACGGGCAGATTCCATGCGTTCAAAACGGTATTCCAAGATTGATTTAGCCATTTCTGGGTGTAAAACCAAAATAGCAGGATACATCCAAATCTCGGTATCCCAAAACACGTGACCATTATATCCTAAACCCGACAGTCCCATGGGTGAAAGGCTATACGCCTGTCCTTCACGGCAAAATGAATACAAATGATACATGGCAAAATGAGCGGCTCGTTGTGCTTCGGCGTCACCTTCAATTTTGATGTCTGAAGTCCAAAGTTTTGCCCAATCTTCTTTGTGGCGTTTCAATAAACGGTCGTGTTTTTCCAACGCTGCATAAATCGTTAATCTTTCGGCTTCGTTTTGTGGGTCGGGCGTTTGTTCCGTTGAAATCGTCGAACCAACTACACTGAATGAATACGTTTCTCCTGCAATCAACTTTTTAGTAAACTTTAAACGGTGCATTCCATAGTCCCATTCTTCGTGAATTAATTGTGGTTCTTTTCCCCGTTCTTCATTGAAAATAAAGGAATTAGAAGCAGCTAAAGTGTGTCTGCCCGTGGGTGATTTTGCTACCGAGGTCATTAATGGAATCAAAGCGTGTGGACGGTCAATTAGCGCATAGGAATTTTTGACATCTCTCAACATATCTGGGGCGGACATCACGCTGTGGGGCGTTATTTCGCAGTCTTTTTTGGCTTTTACCTCCACATCAATCATCATGGTGAATGGTAAATGACGTAATGCCATGACCGAATATTTAACCGAAACCTTATCCTGATAATCAAAAGTTGTGGTCAGAATCGCATTTTTCATGTCCAACGATTGCGCATAATTGCTGATATCAGCCCTTCCCAAACGGCGAGTATCAACTTCCAAATCCATGTTGGCGAATTCAAAAGTTTTGAGAATATTAGAAACCCGTCCCCGTCCGTAAGTATCAAAAGCACCGTTCAAAACCACATCTTTTACCTTCAAAGGTTCGGGCGATGAAACAATTCCAATCATCCCATTGGCCACAGTTACACCATAATAATTGCTTGGATTAATCTTGTCGGCTTTCACAATCCACGGGTCTTGGGCTTTCAGCAATGCGCTGTGAGCGATGAGCAAGGAGAGAATGAGAAGATTAGATAATTGTTTTTGCATTGTATTGAGGTTTTATAAAAATGGAAGGAAAATAAGACAGAGTTATACAGACAATGTTTTCCTATCCGAAATTATGAAAATTCTTTAACAAATCATTAACATACTGCAATTAGGGGCAAGAATTGGTGGAAATGTCTTAAATTTACAACAGGGTAAATAATTCACGGAAATAGAAAAAAACGTTCTTAAAAGTGTTCACCCTTTACCGTTCACCTTTAACCGTTTACTGTAAAATGAAAAAGCAAATTAATTTTCTCGAAAAAGTAGTTTTATTATTATCATTCACTGGTGTTTTAATTGCTTGCAGTAGTGGGTT
>JBBAKZ010000284.1:0-4425 GCA_040403275.1 Arcicella sp.
AGAAAAGGCAATAAGTATCAATGATTACTGAGGCAAAAGTAGGAATGGTTTAAAAATTTAGCTTTCCGTACCCACATGGGAGAAAAAGGTTTAAAATTGCTTATTCGATTATTCATCAGACCAATCTTCCAAAATATTCTTGAATATTATAATTTTCAAATACATTTGTAAATCCAAAGAGAAATAAAATTTGCCATGTTTCAAATCAAAACAAAATGACAGTCATACGTAAACATTCATTTATTCGTAAAATCAAGGACATTTCTATTAGTGGCAGCTTAGCGTTGGCAATTTTGGGCAATTCTGTGATGCTGCAAAGTTGTGGCAACAGCGAATCTTCGGACGATGAAGATTATGAGGAAGTTGAAGTTTATACCAAAGGCGTAAAAACCTATATTTCCGAAATTTCAAAAGGACAATTTAAAATTACGGACGAAACAGAAGTCCCCGCTGATAGTTCGGTTGCTATTGTAACCTTTTTGGATGGAAGGAAAGAAACGCTTTCGCCCAAGGCCGTGAAAGCTTTGATTGATAACGATATAAAAAATAGTCCCACCACCATTGGACAAAATAATGCCTTGCCCAACGCTCTTTTGTTTGGTGGAATGGGCTATTTATTGGCAAAAACGATGAGCCCTAATTATGCGAATTATCGGCCAGATTTAAATCCCAAAACCAAAAATTCAAGCGATACTACTTACCGCAGAAGACATCATTCAGGTGGATTTTTCTTTTTTCCGATGATGGGACGATTCTATTCAAATCAAACCGCTTTCCAAAAATCAAGTGGTATTCACGAAAATATCGGAAGTTCACGAACCATTACCACACGACCCGTAAGCGGACGAACTGGTTTTTTTAGAAGTACGGGAAGAGGAGGATTTAGCGGATAGATTTACGGATAATTCAATTCGTTTTCCTTATTGAGAAATTCTCAATCGTTTGAACAATCCCCAAATAATATGCACATCAGTCCCCAAGAATTTAAAGACCGATTATCAGAATTAACCATTCTTGATATTCGTACGCCTTACGAAATTGAAGATATAGATTTAGTTGGCCTACAAATTCCGTTGGATGACTTATTATTGAACGAAGAGAAAATAGAATATCTTAAAAATCAAGAAGTTGTCCTTATTTGTTATTCGGGCTTACAAAGTAAAATTGCCCAAAAAATCCTTGAAAAAAGGGGATTTAAACACCTTAGAAATCTCGAAGGAGGCTTAGAAGCATATTTGAATTTATAAGTAAAAAATAATTTTATTTATATTTCTATGTAATCTATGCCTCGATGTGGTTGCAAAAGCGTTATTTTTGACAAATTATTCACCAAACAAATACACAATTCTCTAATGTTAGCATACATTGATTGGCACGCTTCTCCAGTAATTTTTGAGATATTCGGTTTTCCTTTACGTTGGTATGGATTGATGTTCGCAGGAGCATTTTTGGCTGGTTATCAGGTACTTAGCTATATTTTCAAGAAAGAAGGCCGCCCGATTGAACAAGCCGATGAACTCTTGCTTTATGCGATGATTTCGACAGTAGTTGGGGCAAGAATGGCACACTATTTCTTTTATGAAACACCATTATTGATGAGTAACCCAGGAAAGTTTTTTCTTGATATGATTACGCCTCCATTTTCTGGTTTGGCTTCACACGGAACAACTTTGATGTTTTTTGCCATATACCTCTTTGCTCGTAAACGTAAAGTGTCTTACCTATACGTGACTGACCGTATTGTGCCAACGGTGGCTTTGGGTGGTGCCTTCATCCGTTTTGGTAATCTAATGAACTCTGAAATTATTGGTAAACCCACTAATTTGCCATGGGCCTTTCGCTTTTTCAATGATTTTGAACATCCCGTAGTGGTTCCCCGTCATCCTTCGCAACTGTACGAATCTATTTCTTGTATTTTGTTGTTTATCTTAATCATGTGGATTTGGTCAATAAAGAAAGAAAAAACTCGTCATGGTCTATTGACAGGTGTCTTTATGATTATCCTTTTTACGTTAAGATTCTTCTACGAATTCTTGAAAGAAAACCAAGTAAGTTTTGAAAATAATATGACTTTGAATATGGGACAACGTCTTAGTATTCCTTGCGTATTATTTGGAATTATTATCCTATTTATTGCCTTTAAGAAAAAAGATAATAATCAAATAATCTGATTATTAGGCAATTCGCTCAAAAAATTAGATATTTGCAGAGATACTTAATCATCATTCTTTCAACCAAAACCCCACAATTAAAATCATGGAAAACCAACAAGAACAACAAGCAGAAAGCCAATTGGATAACTTAACAAATGCTGCTTCTGAGAAATTAGAAAGTTTGGCAGATGCTGCTTCTGAGAAAATTAAAGAAGTAACAGGGATGGATGTTTCGGCAAAAGCGGATGAATTGGCAACTGCTGCGACTGAAAAATTAGAAGATTTGCAAGCGGCTGCAACTGAGAAGATTGGTGATTTAACTGAGGCTGCTACTGAGAAATTTGAAGATGCTAAAGAAGCTATTTCTGAAAAGATTGCTGAATTTACGGGCGGAGATATATCTGCAAAAGCGGATGAATTGCAAGCAGAAGCTGCTGAAAAATTAGAGGATATTCAAGAAGCTGCTGCCGAGAAATTGGAAGAAGCGAAAGAGGCCGCTTCGGGACTTTGGGATAGAGTGAAGGGGGTTTTTGGAGCGTAATTTTTGCTCTTGGTTATTAGTTAATGGTTATTAGTTAATGGAAAAATCAAATTTCAAGCTAATAACTATTCACTAATAACTACCCCTTAGTATCTAATTCCTATACACCCGATTCTCTTTCAAAGTCTCCACGCCAGCCATGCCGGTTTTCAACATTCTTTTTGCCCGAAGGTATCTTTTTGCATTAAAATCATCGTAATTTGGATCCGTTGAAATCATACTGCTTACCCTAACCTTATTCGAAGCGTGGATGAATTCACCGTTGCCCAACCACATGGCCACGTGAACCACTTTTTCTGAACCGTCGTCTCTTTTCTCGCCAAAAAACAATAAATCTCCTGCTTTCAAATCTCTCCAATTCCCAGATTTATCAACTGTTTCACCGATCATCACTTGTTGCGAAGCATCTCTCGGCAGAATAATTCCATTTAAGAAATAAACCGTTTTTGTAAAGCCACTGCAATCAACGCCTTTGAAAGAAGTTCCTCCCCACAAATAAGGAACGCCCATGAATCGTTTGGATGTTTTGATTAAATTTTCCTCCGAAGCATTTAAACCCGTAAGCCATTCATTATAAATTTTTGCTTCATTTTTAAGTACGAAACCTTGTCGATTATCCGCAAAAAGCACTTGAAAAAAATCGCCTTTCTCACCCATTAATTCCATCATGCAACCCGCCACTAAATCCGAAACCGTGTTTGATTCCAATGAAGGCTCAGTATAAGCCGAACCATAAGCACCAGTATAAACAACTTTGGGAACTGCTTTCCAGCGGTCAATTCCTTCCTTATTCATCATCGAAATGGCGCCTCTGTCTACCCACGCAATGTATTGGTCGGGTGTTTGAATTAATAACCAGCCATTATCATCTTTTTCCAAAATCCGCACGGGCATACCCATTAATGCCTGCGTTACTAACTCGCTACTATGTTTGGGTGTATAACGAATATTGCAAACCGAAACGTCGACCAATCCATAGACGGTATCCTTCAACTCGGCTTCTGGAAGGGTTTTAATGGAATCAAGAACAGAAATCTGCTCAATTTTAAGACGGTCGAGGAGTAAACTTTTTGCGCCAAAAAGATTTGTCCGACCGGTCAGAATTACTTGATTATTTTGTACAAAAGCCTCAATTTGAAAAATGGCCGTGCGTTTATCGGGAGCAAATCGTTGGGTAAAACGCTCAATAATTTGCGTTATTGAAGAATCCGTTTTGATTCGTTTGGGAGCATTATTTTTGCGGGGTGTGGTTGGGCCTGCACCCAAAAGTGCAAGCGAAACCATAGAAAGGCAAATAATGATAAATTTTTTCATGGATTGTGTTTTTTGAGGTAAGGAGTTAGCGGAACTTGATCAAAAAATAGGACATTAATAGCGAATAAAAACGCTATCAATAGCAGTTCTGTTAGGGTTTTTATCCATCAAAAGATAGGTTATTTCAACGCTTCAAAAACCATTCCGTAACCCAAACCTTCTGGAAAATCTACTTTAGCTGAAATGTCTTCCCAATTCTTTAGGTTTATCATTCGTGTCGATAAATCTCTAATATTTTACAAACTTACCCCTCTTTTCCAAGGAATAAAGTCATCCTGTCCATTTTTTACGGCACAAATTTCGATTTCACCACTGGCTACTTTGATGGCGTATTCCAAAATGCGTTCGCCCGCTTGCTCGATACTTTCATCGCCTTCAATGATTGTTCCCGTGTTTAGGTCAATAATATCCGACATT
>JBBAKZ010000285.1:0-4407 GCA_040403275.1 Arcicella sp.
AGTCCTTCCGATCATATAATAGCAACAACTATTTTAAAGTTATTAACAAAAAAAACACCCTTTTTAGCCTAACATTTGCGCTAATGTCAACATTTTCTTACAGTCAAACCACTGAAAAGTCGGTTGAAGTTGTTCCACCTTTAGTCGGCGGAGACGTGGATAAACACGGTTGTAAACCTTCTGCTGGCTATACTTATTCAACTTTAAAAAATGATTGCGTAAGGATTTTTGAGCAAAAAATCAAGTTAAAAGAAGTTACTCCAAAAAGGTCATATACAACTATTGCTGCGGTAATTTTTAGTAATGACAAACGAAAAGCGGAAATATTTGTTCCGAGTATGGAATCCAGTTTGATATTAATTCGGGAAGGAAGAAGGTTAAAATGGAAAGGAAATAGTTATGAACTTACCAAAGCGAAACACTATGTTTTGAAGAAAGCGAACAAAGTAATTTATCGTGGAAATTGATAGGATAAAAAGTAAAATATAACTGACCTTGGTTTTCAAATTAGGGTCAGTTTATGTTTTAATTTAGTAAACAGATTTACACCTAATCGCTTGTAATTAAACAGCTTAACTTCCTGAAGTTTAAAACTATCGGGAAGTTTGTACCAAATAAATTCCTCAAAAAAAGACGTTTAATTTACAGGTAAAAACATTATCTTTAACTACCAATAGAAATTTATGAAAAAAATATTACTTTTAACTTTTCTTTTGATACCGATATTTCAGATTCAATCCGCTGATTTTCAAGACTCTACACGAACCAACACCTCAAAAATTCTTCATTTCTTTACGGGTAATAAATATCTCCTAGCGCCATTTGTTTTTTATATGCCCGAAACTAATTGGGTCTTGGGATCTGGCGTAAAACGTTTTTTTAATGCTGGCGGAGAAGGCGATTCCTTAACCAGAGTCTCAAACACGGCGATTTTTCTACAATATTCCTTGAATAATCAGATTATGTTCGAGCATAATTATCAAGTTTTTACGAAAAAGGAAAAATATTATTTTGTTGGCTATTATGGTTACAGCAAATTTCCAATTCTTTATTTTGGCGTAGGAAGCGAAGCAAAGTCTACCAATGAAGAAGCCATTACTTTTGAATTGATAAAGTTTGATAATCTCTCGTACCGAAAAATTGGCTCCCATTCTTTCGCAGGGTTGGGCTGGCGATACCTAAATATGTACAATGTAAAAGGTACGGGAAATGGCATTTTAGAAAACAGTAATACCGTTGGCAAAGATGGTTCATGCGTTTCTGGATTGAACATTTCTTATCAATATGACACTCGAGACAATGTGCTGACAACTTCCACCGGGAATTTTGCTCAAATAATTTATTCATTTCATCATGAATTGACGGGAAGCTCGCACGCATTTCAACGCTGGCAAGTTGATTTACGAAAATTTTATCGTCCATTTCAGCATCGTCAAGATGTGATAGCTTTCCAAACTTATGGTTATTTAACTTCTGGAGATGTACCGTTCAATGAATTGGGTTTATTGGGTGGGGATATGATTATGCGAGGGTATTATGTAGGCAGTTTTCGTGATAAAAACCTTTTGGCAGCCCAAGCTGAATATCGTTGGCAGGCTTTAAAACGTTGGGGTTTAGTTGGTTTTGTAGGATTTGGCAGTGTGAATAAATCATTCCAGGAAATCAGCTTCAATAAACTTCTCCCCAGTTATGGCGCAGGAGTACGTTTCAAAATAAATCGTAAAGAAAATGTAAATGTGAGGATTGATTATGGCTTTGGTAAAGGACAACAAAACCTCTATTTTTTTATTGCGGAGGCTTTTTAAATGACTCATGGCAAGAATAAACTGTTTGATAAGTTATTTCAACTCCAAAAACAAAAAATAAACACGGAAACATCACGGATGAAGAAACCTCGGCATAAATAGAATTATTCATCCTTAACTTTATAAAATAATATCAAAAAATATGAAAAAAGGATAGTTGTTAACTGCCATTGTTATATTTTTACGTAACAATATTACCTTTCCAAAATCAACAAATGAAAAAACAACTACTAATCCTTGCGAGCGTATGCTTTTTAAGTTCCGCTACGCTTGCTCAAAAAACCCTTATCCATTGCGGAACCCTCATAGATGCGATAAAAACTGACGCTCAATCTCAAATGACCATTGTGGTTGAAGGCAAAAAAATTACGGCCATTCAAAAAGGGTTTACCAACCCAACCGGAACTGATAAAGTAATTGACTTGAAATCAAAAACGGTTATGCCGGGACTCGTTGATATGCACGTACATTTAGAAAATGAAACCAGCAAAGGTGCCGAGATAAAACGATACCAACAAAACCAAGCAGACATTGCTTTTGATGCCGCAAAATTTGCTAAAACCACGCTAATGGCAGGTTTCACTAGCGTGCGAGATTTGGGTGGTTCGGGTGTAAATGTGGCTTTAAGAAATGCCATTAATAAAGGTACCGTTATTGGACCTAGAGTTTTCACGTCGGGCAGAACAATTGCTACTACGGGTGGTCACGGTGACCCTTCAAATGGTCTTTCTGATAAATATACCCTTGATAATCAATACCTTACGGGTGTTGTGAACGGCATAGATGAATGTCGTCAGGCGGTTCGTCAGCGTTACAAAGAAGGTTCGGACTGTATAAAAATTACGGCCACGGGAGGCGTTTTGAGTATCGCTAAAAATGGTAAAGCTCCCCAATTTACGGAGGAAGAAATCAGAGTAATTGTTGAAACTGCGAAAGATTATGGGTTTCACGTGGCTGCTCATGCACACGGAGCGGAAGGAATTAAAAGAGCCGTAAAAGGTGGCGTTACAACGATTGAACATGGAACTTTTTTGGATGATGAAGGGATTGATTTGATGAAGAAATATGGTACGTATTTGGTGCCAACTATCATTGCGGGTAAAACTGTTGCAGATTCTGCCAAAATTCCTGGTTATTATCACCCATTAGTAGTTCCGAAAGCGTTGGAAACGGGTCCTATCATTCAGGCAACTTTTGCCAAAGCCTATAAAGCAGGGGTAAAAATTGCTTTTGGAACCGATTCGGGTGTTTCATTGCACGGATACAATGCTTACGAATTTCAATATATGGTCGAAGCTGGAATGCCAGCAATGGAAGCCATCAAAGCAGCTACAATTACCCCCGCTGAGATTATTGGCAATCAAAAAGACTTAGGAACGATTGAAGTTGGAAAAATTGCCGACATAATTGCCACCGATGGAAACCCCTTGCAAGATATTAAAATGATGAGAAAGGTATCTTTCGTGATGAAAGATGGTGTGATTTATAAATAAATAGCTAAAAGCATGTAAGCGCTATGAATTGAATTTAATCCCTTCAATTTCATAGCGCTTTTTTATGTAACTTGCATCAAAATCAATCCACAGTGAGATTGATTTTTCATTTTAAAATTTCATATCTTGTTATTAGTTAATAGTGAATTTCCATTATGTAATTGGTAAAAAATGGAAATGTAAAATAATCTAATAACTGGTTACTAATAACTAATCACAAGACTCTATAACAAAAAAACGAATGTTAAAATCAATGACAGGCTTTGGTAAAGCTGTTTCAGAATCAAGCAGTTTGACCGTTACCGCCGAAGTAAAATCTCTAAACTCAAAATTTACTGATATTTATTGTAGAATTCCTAAGAGCTTGTCTTTCAGAGAGATAGAAATTAGAAACTTATTAACTCAGGCCTTAGAAAGAGGTAAAATAGAGTTTAATCTAACGACTAATTATACCGATGTAGCCAGTTCTGGAACGAGTATTAATCGTCCACTAGTAAATGCCTACGTGAAAGATTTAAGAGAATCTTCTGAAAGTTTTGGTGGAAATGACCCCTTTGAATTATTCAAAATTGCTCTGACTTTGCCCAATGCTTTTAACACCGAAGTGGCTTCTGAAGAACAAGCGCAAGCAGAATGGCAACAGATTTTGAAAACGGTTAACGATGCCATCGCAGAATGCACAAAATTCCGTCTGAGAGAGGGAGCCATTGTTTCGGATAAATTCGTGGAATATATTGATAAAATTGGTTCTCTTTTAACCGAGGCTGAATCCCAAGATAAAACCAGAATCCCAGCCGTGCGAGAGCGTTTGAGAACATCGGTAATGGAATTGTTAGGAGATGATGAATTTGACAACAATCGCTTCGAACAAGAGTTAATTTATTACATCGAGAAATACGATATTTCGGAGGAAAAAGTACGTTTAAGAACGCATTTAAACTATTTCAAGGAAGTTCTGAAAGAAGGAAATGGGAAAAAATTAAACTTCCTTTCTCAGGAAATTGGAAGAGAAATCAACACCATTGGCTCAAAAGCAAACGATGTTGTTTTGCAGAGAATTGTGGTAAATATGAAAGATGAATGAGAGAAAAGTAAAGAACAAACTTCAA
>JBBAKZ010000286.1:0-4395 GCA_040403275.1 Arcicella sp.
AACTAAATTACTTTCCTATACAGAACTACCCAAATATATTTGCTAACAAACCATCCGTCGTGATCTGACCAGTAATCTCGCCTAGATGGTATAAAGCAAAACGAATATCTTGTGCCAAAAAATCTCCTGTAATGCTTTGACTCAAACCTTCCAAAACATTTACTAAAGCCTCATTGGTTTGAGAAAGATGTTGAAAATGTCGAAGATTTGTGACTACCGTATCGCCTGTTTTTATTTCTTTAGTCTTTACCTTTTTTACTAAAATATTTTTTAACTGATTAATATTCAAATCATTAGAAGCAGAAATCCAGATAATTTTCGGATAGATATTTTCAAATTCAGCCTTTTTTTCGGGTGATAATTTGTCCATTTTATTTCCGACTAAAAGATAAGGAACGTTGAATGCTGATAATTGATTACTCATAACCGACAAATCTATTTCAGAAGCATCAAACAAGTAAATAATTAAACTTGCCTTTTCCATTTGTTGCATTGTGCGCTCCACTCCTATGGCCTCAATCGTGTCGGTAGCGGTACGCAGTCCAGCCGTATCAATTAATCGAAAACGAATTCCTTCTATCAATAATTCATCTTCAATTACATCTCGAGTTGTACCCGCAATATCTGAAACAATGGCCTTTTCTTCGTTCAAAAGTCGATTTAAAAGGGTCGATTTTCCTGCGTTTGGTTTACCAATAATAACCGTTGGAACCCCATTTTTGATAACATTTCCCAGCGAAAAACTCTCAATTAATGGTACTAAGACGGCTTGAATTTGGAAAATTAATTGCCTTAAATCATCACGATCCGCAAATTCAACGTCTTCTTCACCAAAATCTAATTCTAATTCAATCATTGATGCAAAATGAATTAGTGATTCTCGTAATTGAGCAATTTGCTTGGAAAAACCTCCTCTAATTTGATTTATTGCAGTTTGATGGGATGCCTCTGAATCTGAAGCAATTAAATCGGCTACGGCTTCGGCTTGAGCAAGGTCTAATTGCCCATTTAAGAAGGCTCTTTGCGTAAATTCTCCGGCATTAGCCAGCCTTGCACCTTCACGAATGATGAGTTTTAATATTTTCTGAATAATATAATCAGAACCGTGACAAGATATTTCGATTGTATCCTCACGAGTATACGAAGCAGGAGCCTTGAATAGCGAAACCAGTACTTCATCAACAATTATTTCTTCGTCTCGGATGGTGCCAAAATGGATGGTGTGTGAAGGCTGATTTTCAAGGTTTTTTCCTCTAAAAAGTTTATTGACAATCTGAAAGGTCTCTGAACCTGAGACTCTTATAACGGCAATAGCCCCCACACCCGCAGGGGTAGCAAGGGCTACTATGGTTTCTTCAGTAGAAATGAGGGATGAGGTATGAGGTATGAGATTGATTGCTTCGATATTAGTCATCATTTTCTAATTCTTTTCTTCACTGTTATTATGATACTTTTGATAATTTTTAGCAGTTCAGTTGCATCAGAATCCATCGAAATCTATTCAGTTTCATTTAAATAATTGGTCATAAAAATTAATTCTAACCAATAACGTGTTTCATCGCATTCTTTTTGAGCAATTGCTAATTTATGAATAAAATCTAAATCTGAATTTCGAGACTCTCTTATATTAGCTCCGATAGATGTCCCGCATCGAAGTATTTGCTTTGAACGAACGTATTTCTTCCTCTCTTCTTTTAAATGTTGAGATAATCGAACAATTCTTAGAGCAAATTTCAAACTCTTATCTTTTATTATACTATCCGACATAATTTAAAAAGTGGATAATAATTAAAATCAATTTATTTAAAACCTCATACCTACGACCTCATAGCTTATACCTACTAAAAAAGGTCTTTCAATTTCATGGCTACACCCATATCTCCGTCAATTTTTAATTTACCAAACATAAAGGCAGTCATTGGGTTTAAATCTCCTGACATGAGTCCTTCTAAATCACTTTGAGATACGTTGATGGTACAATCTGCTGCAGTGTCATCGTTGGAAACTAACCCATCAGCGGTTAAAAAAACATTACCAGCATCAGTGGCAAATTTGATTGATGAACCAATGCCTCCTTTGGCAGCGGCTAATGATTTGATTTTTTCGGTTAAGGCTTCAAATGTCATGTCTGTAAATTAATAATTAAAAATGGAAAATTGATAATTCAAGTAGAGAAGTTGTATTAACGAGTAAAAGGTAATCGCTGGAGATTACGCTTAATTCTCATTTCTAAATTCTCAATTGTGAAATGTACATTGTAAAGTTAAACTTCATTTTTGTTTTTAGGTGGTTTAGCCTTAATTTTATTAAGTTTTTTAGCAAAAATTACATGATAAACAAACGCAAAATTATTAATGACCCTGTCTATGGCTTCATTAATATAACTTCTGAACTCATCTATGACCTCATAGAACACCCCTATTATCAACGACTTAGACGTATAAAACAATTAGGATTGGCCGAGTTGGTTTATCCTGGCGCTTTACATACCCGATTTCACCATGCTTTGGGAGCCATGTATTTGATGAATGAGGCAATTACCACGATAAAACAAAAAGGACATGCCATTTCAGATGATGAATGCGAATCGGCCCAAATTGCCATTCTTTTACACGATATTGGTCATGGACCTTTTTCTCATGTATTGGAGCATCATATTCTAAATCAAGTTCCCCACGAACAAATTTCCTTTCTTTTAATGGAAGAGTTGAATCGGCAATTTGAAGGAAGATTGTCTCTGGCAATAAAAATGTTCATTGGAGAATACTATCGCCCGTTCTTTAATCAGCTTATTTCCAGTCAATTAGATGTTGACCGAATGGATTATTTGAATCGGGATAGTTTCTTTACAGGCGTTCGGGAAGGAAATATTGGCGCCGAAAGAATTTTAAAAATGCTCGATGTTGTCGATAATAATTTGGTAGTTGAACAAAAGGGAATCTATTCGGTTGAAAATTTCTTAACCGCTCGAAGGTTGATGTATTGGCAAGTTTACTTGCATAAAACTTCCATTTGTGCCGAAGTAATGTTATCTCAAATTGTTAGGCGAGCGAGAGAATTAGTAAAATCGGGAGTTGAAGTTTTTGCTACGGAAGGTTTTGGTTTATTTCTCAAAAATGATGTAACCTTGGCCGAATTCGTATCAGATAAATCCTATTTGCAGGCATTCACCGAGATGGACGATCATGATATTTGGGCCTGTGTAAAAATTTGGTCGAAACATACAGACTTCATCCTTGCTGGAATTTGCCAGAAATTATTGGAAAGGAAATTGTACAAAATTATCATTTCCGATGAACCTTTTGAAAAGGCTTTTCTTGAAAAAATTAAAAATGATTTTCTAAATCATGATAAAATCAATGAGGATAATTTGTCCTATTTTGTGGTAGATGGAACCATTTCAAATGAGGCTTATCTGTCTGAAAAACAAGCGATTAACATTTTAACAAAGAATAAATTAGTGATAGATATTGCCGATGCTTCCGATTTGCCGACAATCAAGGCTTTAAGTAATGTAGTGAAAAAATACTATATTTGTTGGGCAAAGGACGTATATTTGCGGGAATAATTTTAGAATTACGTACTTGATTCTAAATATGTTAGCTGGTTCGGTAGTCAATCTATTTCAGAATTAGAATTTTTCCACATATTTATAAATATTTTACTTATAACCAAGAACAAAAATATAAACATGGAATTTACAGTTGAACAGATTGCTCTAATGCTAAATGGGGAAGTTAAAGGTGATAAAACCTTGAAAATTAACCAATTAGCAAAGATAGAAGAAGGTTCAACCGGAACAATTTCATTTTTAGCAAACCCAAAATACGAGCAATTTATATACACCACTAAAGCTACCGCAGTTATTGTAGATAATCAGTTTCAACCTAAACAAGATTACCTAACTACCTTGATTTTAGTTGATAATGCTTATACTGCCTTCACAACTTTATTGCAAGAATACCAGAAAATTTTAGCTCAAAATAAAAAAGGAATCGAACAACCTTCTTTCATTAGTTCAACATCAAAAATTGGCTCAGGTGTATATGTAGGTGCATTTGCTTATATTGGTGAGCACTGTACAATTGGGAAAAACGCTAAAATTTATCCCAATGTTACCATTTCGGATGCGTGCGTGATTGGGGAAAATTGTACCATTTATTCAGGAGCAAAAATTTATCATAACACCATCATTGGTGACAATTGTACAATCCATTCAAATGCTGTTATTGAAGCGGACGGATTTGGATTTGCTCCTCAAGCAGACGGTACTTTCGCCACAATCCCTCAATTAGGAAATGTGATTTTAGAAAATAATGTAAGTATTGGAGCTAATACTACGGTTGATAGAGCCACAATCGGTTCAACTATTCTGAGAGAAGGCGTTAAAATTGA
>JBBAKZ010000287.1:0-1573 GCA_040403275.1 Arcicella sp.
GCTGAATTAGTTGGTCGAGCATCTTTCATCATTAGAATATTTTCATACGGAAAATAAAATCCAAGCATTGATTGTATTTCATAAACTTGAGAATTTAGTTAAATACTATTATCATTTTTTAGTATTAAAATCATATTTCGCTTTAAAAAAGTAAAAAAAGGTAAAATATGTTGAAGTTGCAGAAAACTACTGACTTAATCTTAGATTGAAATATACGCCAACATTTGATTTCCCACCAAATAATTAAAATCCATATCCTATTGATAATCAGATAATTACACCTACTGATTCCCTCACATGTTGAATAAATTCTTGCGATTTCTAAATTAATGTGCAATTTTTGTGTAAATTTTTTTGTTGGAAATGTAGATTGAATCATAAGATTTTAATTACACAAAAAGCACTATTAACAGTAAAAAATAAGCATGGCAGAGCATACCAAGTGCCTAATTATAGGCTCAGGACCCGCAGGTTACACCGCAGCAATTTATGCCTCAAGGGCAGGATTAAACCCCGTAATGTATCAAGGACCGCAACCAGGAGGTCAATTGACGATAACAAATGATGTTGAAAATTTCCCAGGTTATGCCGATGGAATTCAAGGGCCGGAAATGATGCAAGACCTTGAAAAACAGGCTCGTAGATTCGGGACTGATGTACGATATGGCATGGCAACTTCGGTAGATTTCAACTCGACCCCTAAAAAAGTTTTCATTGACGACACACACGAAATCCACGCTGAGTCCATTATCATTGCCACGGGTGCCTCGGCAAAATGGCTTGGATTACCTTCCGAAGAAAAATATAATGGCCGTGGCGTTTCAGCTTGCGCTGTTTGTGATGGGTTCTTTTTCCGCAATCAAGAAGTAGCGATTGTGGGTGGTGGAGATACTGCCGCTGAAGAAGCGACCTATTTAGCAAATTTATGCTCGAAAGTACACATGATTGTCCGTCGTGATGAGTTGCGTGCTTCGCAGATTATGCAAAAGCGGGTAACTTCAAATCCTAAAATTCAAATGCACTGGAATTCTCAGACGGAGGAAATTTTAGGTGATGATAACGGCGTAACAGGCGTAATGATAAAAAATAATATTACCAACATTGAAACGGTTTTACCAATTACGGGATTCTTCGTGGCAATTGGTCATAAACCTAATACGGATATTTTCAAAGATTTTTTAGACATGGACGATGCAGGTTATTTAATCACTGAAAAAGGTTCAAGTCGTACTAATATTGAAGGTGTTTTTGCTTCTGGAGATGCCCAAGACCACATTTATCGTCAAGCTGTGACTGCCGCTGGTACAGGTTGTATGGCAGCTTTGGATGCTGAAAGGTGGTTGGCAGAACAGGAGGATTAATCATACGATTTATGAGAAAGATTAAAAACATACTACTTTTTTCACTTTGCCTAACTACTGTTTCAGTTTTTGGACAGGAGTCTGGGAGTTTCAAAAAGAATCCTAAGATTAATATCAAAAACAATACGGGTTTATACAAAGAGAAAGAAAAAAAAGAGGAAATATTGGATGAGTTACCAAAGCTCAAATTCAAGAATCCTTATGAAGTGGAG
>JBBAKZ010000287.1:1583-2572 GCA_040403275.1 Arcicella sp.
CTCCCGCTGCGGTTACCGCTTCCTCCAATAAATATGAACCCTCAAAAGCATTAAACGCTTCTGTAAGTAGTTTTGATACCACTTCAATTGATGAAAGAGAACCGCTCATTATTGAAATTGAAGAAGAAACTCGTCCAGAAGGCAGTGATGATTTTGTGTCGGTGGCAACGTATTATTCTATTTGGGATGCTACTAATATTGACCCTTACGGAATTGAACCCAAAGATTTTGACGATGTGGTTGATGTTGAGTTATACAGCAAAGACCAAGGACGTTTTTGGTCAGTACCGAATAATTCACCAAAATTAACCTCAAAATTTGGACCTCGTTGGGGTAGATTACATGCAGGGGTAGATGTCGATTTAGAAACTGGCGACCCTGTATATTCTACTTTTGACGGTATTGTTCGGGTTTCTGGATACAATAATGGTGGATATGGTAATTTTATAGTCGTTCGTCATTATAATGGAATCGAAACTTTATACGGTCACCTTTCGCAAAAAAACCTTGAGTCAGGTGCTTACGTTAAAGCCGGCGACCAAATTGGCTTGGGTGGAAGTACAGGCAGAAGTACGGGCTCGCATTTGCACTTTGAGACCCGTTATGAAGGAAATCCTTTCAATCCAACCTACGTTTTTAACTTTACGGGAGCTGGGTCAGAACCCGTTGCCGACCATTTATTAATCTCTGCTAGAGTTTTTGATACCTACGGTTTGGCCTTAGGCAACGAATATGGAGATGCTGGAAATAAAGTTATGACTCGCAGAACTGCTTGGACAACTGCTCATTATGGCGATTCACTTTATTCTATTGCCAATCGTGCAGGAATCTCAGTGGAGAAATTAGCTAGAATGAATGGTATGAGAATGTCTTCAAATTTGAGAGCCGGAAGGCGTTTAAGAATTCGATAGTTATCGTCATGAACATAATTGAAGAGTGAGTAGAGAAATCTATTCACTCTTTTTGTTAAATATCAATTAAATCATTTT
>JBBAKZ010000287.1:2582-4382 GCA_040403275.1 Arcicella sp.
TTAGGTTGTTCAGGAACAATTTGTGCTTCCATTGCCCAAGGTAAAAAAGTTGGAATTGTTGACTTTACTCGTGGCGAATTAGGCACTAGAGGCACGCCAGAAATGCGTTTGGCAGAATCTGCAGAAGCCACTAAAATTCTGGGTATTCACACTCGTGAGAATTTAGGTTTCAGAGATGGCTTTTTTGTCAATGATGAAGAACATTTGATGAAATTGATCCGTGTTATTAGACGTTATCAGCCCGAAATTGTGTTGGCAAATGCTTATCATGATCGTCATCCCGACCACATAAAAGGTTGTGAATTGGCCGTGGATGCGTGTTTTAAATCGGGTTTGCGAATGGTTGAAACCTTTGAAGATAATGGATCGCAACAATCAGCTTGGCGACCTAAAAATGTGTATCACTATATCCAAGACCGCTATCTTAAGCCTGATTTTATTGTGGATATTTCTGATTTTTGGGAACAAAAAGAAGCATCAGTCAGAGCATTTAAAAGTCAGTTTTACGACCCAAGTTCGGTTGAACCAGAATCTTATTTGACTTCTCCCGCTTTCTTGAAATTTTTGGAAGCCCGTAACCGTGAAATGGGACATGCCATTGGCGTAGAATTCGGGGAAGGATTTACGAGTTATAAGAAAATAGGCGTGAAAGATTTGGGAAGTTTGGTTTAAAAACGGATAATTTTCAATGCTCAATGTTTAAATAATTCCGAAATTATATTTATCGGTTATACACTTGAAAATTGAGCGTTGAAAATAGAAAATTATTTTAATTAATCTAAGGCGAAAGTCTCTCAATCTTCCAATCTCCATTTTCCAACAAATTATACGCAATACGGTCGTGCAAACGTGATGGGCGACCTTGCCAAAATTCAATATAATTTGGAATAAGCCGGAAACCACCCCAATGTGGTGGCCGTGGAATTGGTTGGTCGCCAAATTTTTCGATTAAATATTTTTCCCTCTCTTCCAGAATTTCACGTTCTCCAATTACCATACTTTGGTTTGAGACCCAAGCGCCTATTTGACTTCCTCTCGGGCGACTATGAAAATAAGCATCCGATTCCTCCGCCGATATTTTTTCTATCAATCCTTCAATTCTCACTTGACGCTCCAATTCTGCCCAAAAAAACGTGAGACAAGCATTAGGATTTTCGGCTAATTCGGTTCCTTTACGACTCAGATAATTGGTATAAAATATAAAACCAATATCCAAACCTTTAAGTAAAACTACCCGAGTAGAAGGCTTATTTTCATTCGATACCGTTGAAAGCAAAAAGGCATTTGGTTCAAGTAATTGGCCTGCAACGGCTTCATCAAACCATTCTTGAAATTGTTCGATGGGCGAATTCGCAACGTCTTTTACGTCTAAACTACCTTTGGTATAGTTTTCACGCAGAGCGGCTATTTCTGTTTGTGTCATTTTAATTTTTGTATGATAGGGCAAAATTAGTGCTTTTGGCATTCTTAAAACCTAACAAATATCATTTAATTTCCCTTTAACATTTTAACAAAGTCATCTTCGTATTGTTTCAGCGCCTTCAATAACTCTTGAAGTTCCGTATATTCTGGCGTGCCTTTTTTGGCATTGAAAATGGCATCAGCTCTGTCGGATGCCTTTTCATATTCTGATTCGTTTTTTATTTCTTTCATGGAATTATGTACAGCAGGGTTTAGCCTGTATTTTTAAGCACAAAGAAAACAAGCTAAAGCCTGTTTTACAGCTATGGTAAAAGATATTGATAATCGTCACGGATGTAGGTGAAAGGAAAATGTTAAAGGGAAATTAAATGATATTTG
>JBBAKZ010000288.1:0-4379 GCA_040403275.1 Arcicella sp.
TAGGGTATAATTATTAGTTTTTGTTGATTGTTGCAACAAATGGATTGACTCAGGATTAAATAAATGGGCTTCTCCCCTTTGTTTCCACTGATAAATTCCACCCACTTCCAATTTTGGATTCGCTACTGGCAATGCTGGATAACCATTTTTATGCTTAATCATGGCTTCTTTGGCAATTCCTTCTAAATCAATACCACCGATTCTTGAAATCGCTCCCGTGAAATAAGCATCAACTACTTCTTTACTTAACCCAACAATTTCAAAAATTTGCGCTCCTTGATAAGATTGAAGCGTTGAGATTCCCATTTTTGAGAAAATCTTTAATAATTCACCATTAACCGCTTTGATATAATTCGCTTGCAGTTTTTCATAAGAATAATCCACTTGCAAAATGCCTTTATCTTTCATGCCATTGATGGTCTCAAATGCCATGTAAGGATTCACAGCCGAGGCTCCGAAACCAATCAAAGTCGCAAATTGATGCGTTTCCCAAACATCTCCTGCTTCAACTATTAAACCGACTTGCGCTCTTTTTCCTTTGCGAATCAAATGATGATGCACCGCCGCAACTGCCAATAAAGAAGGAACGGGAGCGTGTGAAGAATCAACGCCACGATCCGTCAATAAAATAATAGCGTATCCATCATCAACGGCATCTTCTGAATATTGACAAATTCTATCCAACGCTCTTTTCAATTCTCCCTCTTTTCCATTGGCACGGAAGGTAGTATGAATTGATTTTGTTTGGAAGTTTTTATGATCTATCCAACGAATTTTCTCAATCTCTTCGTTCGTCAAAACTGGCTGACGAATTTCGATTTGACGACAATGTTCGGGTGATTCTTGCAATAAGTTTTTCAAACCACCAATATCCGACAAAAGTGACATGACCGTGCGCTCACGAATTGAATCAATCGGTGGATTAGTTACTTGCGCAAAAAGTTGCTTGAAATAATAAGACAAGTGCTGCGCTTGGTCTGAAAGAATGGCCAATGGCGTATCAACGCCCATTGAACCGAGCGCTTCTTTACCCGTTTCTACCATTTGAGCCAACAAAACTCTTAAATCCTCCGTTGTAAATCCAAAAACTTGTTGACGTAATAATAATTCACGTTCAAATGGCGTACGGTATTCTGCACCCGCTTTTGGTAAATCTTCTACTTTAATTTTATTATTTTTCAACCATTCTCCGTAAGGATTTTGTTGACAAATTTTCTCTTTTAATTCTCCATCTGGAATAATTCTACCCGCTTCCATATCAACCACAAACATTTTTCCAGGCTGGAGGCGGCCTTTTGAAACAACTTTCGATTGGTCAATATCCAAAACACCCGCTTCCGAAGCCATGATTACGAAATCATCATCCGTAACCCAATACCTTGATGGACGTAACCCATTTCTATCTAAAGTAGCGCCAATTATTTTTCCGTCTGTAAACGAAATAGAGGCCGGACCATCCCAAGGCTCCATCATGGCAGCGTGATATTCGTAGAAATCCTTTTTATACTGTTCCATTTGTTCGTTTCCATCCCACGCTTCCGGAATCAGCATCATCAGAACGTGAGGAAGCGAACGCCCACTCATGTATAATAATTCGATGGCATTATCCAAAACGGCTGAATCTGATTGCCCCAATTGAGCAACTGGCAGAATCATATCCATTTCTTCTTTTGTGAAAAATTCTGACTCAAACAAAGCTGATTGGGCTTGCATCCAAGCGGAGTTACCTTTTACCGTATTAATTTCACCATTGTGACCAATAAAACGGAAAGGTTGCGCCAATTTCCATTCTGGGAAAGTATTGGTTGAGAAACGAGAGTGTACAATGGCAAGTGCCGAAGTGAATTCCTCACGCTTCAAATCTTCAAAATAGTTGGGAACTTGCATGGTTGTAAGCATCCCTTTATAAATAATGGTTCGAGCAGAAAGCGAGGTAAAATAGAATTTATTATCAATATGTTTGACCGTTTCGTTGATAACACGAGCGGAGGCTTGACGAAAAACGTACAATTTACGTTCAAACGCCATTTCATCCTGTAAACTGGCTGGACGTTTAATGAACAATTGTTCCATTTGAGGCTCCGTATTTCCCGATTCAGCCCCTTGAATTTCTGAATTATCACAAGGTACAATTCTGTATCCTAAGATTTCTAAGCCTAATTTTTTAGCCTTTCGGGTAATAATATCCTTGCATTCTGAACGAGTTGCTTCATCCTTGGGAAAAAAAGTCATTCCCACGCCATATTCGCCCGCCGATGGAAGGTCGATGCCTAATTTTGTACATTCTTCCAAAAAGAATTCGTGAGGAATTTGAAGTAAAATTCCTGCGCCGTCACCGGAGTTTGGATCACAACCACAAGCACCACGGTGATCCATGCGAATAAGCATCTGTATTGCATCCGCCACAACTTTATGAGATTTGCGCCCTTTCATGTTTGCAACGAAACCAATCCCGCAAGCATCATGCTCAAATTCTTTCCGATACAAACCTTTATTTTCTGTATTAATCATGGTATTAGTTTTTGGCTTTTTGATGACGAAACATTCAAAGACTGAGGTAGATAATTCCATATAACAAGGATAAATTTTCGCTCCACAGAATAATCTACTTTGTGTTTACGTAAAAAGTTGTGATTTTATAACTTAATTAATAAACTACCTAATAAAATGAAGGTTTAGGCAATCAAAACAAAATTTAATGTACTGAAATAATCAAAATTTTGTACTTTCTATTTTGCTGTTACAAATATATACAATAATTTCTTTGGAAAAAATAGTGTTTCGCCAAATAATCATTGGTCTTTAACAATTTCAAGATTATGTAAAATTTAATCTTGGTTAGATACAATTTTTGAAAAGCGATTTCTTGTACTTGTTTTCATTATTTAGACAGAAATTTACTGATAAATAGGTACTTTTTAAAGTGATTTTTGATATTTTTTCAGAAAAATAATCTTAATCATCCAATAATTAAACTATTTTTTCAACATTGCGCAAAATGATAATTTCAAAAAATATTTTATGGTAAATATCTTAAAATTCATTTTGTTTCAACATAGTTTAATTAATTTTTGAATTTTATATTTAAGAAAATTCTAGAAAATCATGTAAATGATTCAATTTATAGTTCAGGCAAAATGACGATTTAATTTACAATATGAACCAAAATTTGTAAATTGAAAAACAATAATTATTCCGTAAAATTTTCACCTAAAATCAATTTAAAACCGAAATTCTGGAATGTTGACAAACTTTTTTCAATCTGGGCGATTTTAATAAGTTTAGTAACCCTCGCAATCTATTGATACCAAACTTGATTCAGCAATAAAAAGCGTGACAAAAAATTATATGAATAATACAACCTTTTCACATAAAATACCGACTTGATCATACAATGAAACACATTTACGCAACAATATTTTTATCGTTCTTTATTTTTACTCCCATATTTGCAACGCATATTGTGGGAGGAGAAATTGAATTGTCGGTTGTGAAAGGACAAACAGACATTACTCATAGGTTAAGTCTGAATCTGTATTTTGATGATATTAATGGTTCAATTGGGGCAGTTGACCAAAGTTTAAATTTAGGAATTTTTCGAAAAAGAGATAATTTTTTCATGGGTTATGCAACACTTCCTTTGGTGAATAATAATCTGATTTCTTACACGAATCCTGCCTGTTTGCAGAGTAGTGCAGTCAGAACTAGACTGTTGCAATATAGTATTTTAATAAATTTACCACCCGATGATTTTAGCGATTCTCAGGGTTATTACATCGTTTGGGAACGGTGTTGTCGGAATAATATCATTTCAAATATTCAAAATCCTGGAGGAGCAGGATCAGTGTTTTATTTAGCATTTCCTGCTCAAAAACAAAATAGAGCTACTTTTTTAAATTCCTCCCCCACTTTCAAAACGCTTACTGGCGACTATATTTGTATAAATCGTCCCTTTACTTTTGAGTTTGGTGCCACAGATGCAGACGGCGATAGTCTGGTTTATAGTTTAACAACTCCCTACAACGGCTTCAGTACCGCCTCCCAACCCAATCCTGTTTTACCACAAGGCAGTAGTAATTATCCCGTTATTCAATGGGGTTCGGCATATAATCTCAAAAGTATTATGTCTGGCCCTGAGCCGCTGAAAGTCAATGCAAGAACGGGTCAATTGACCGTTACGGTTGATAAAGAAGGTTTGTATGTATTTTGTGTACTGACAGAAGAGTATCGAAAGGGTATAAAAATTGGAGAGGTCAGACGAGATTTTCAATTGAAAGCTATTGATTGTCCGATAAATAATGCCCCAAAAGCACTATTCAGAGAAAAAGGCAAATCAGAACTCTATAATTCTAGTTCCATCATCAACATAAAAGCGGGGG
>JBBAKZ010000289.1:0-4372 GCA_040403275.1 Arcicella sp.
GTTTATAAGAAAAATCATCGAAAAAGAACATTTGAGAATATTTACTTGCTTGGATGGTAGAAATTAATCCACCTAAACCTAAATCTAACTTGTTCGCAATCAAGACAATTGTTAAAACCAAAGCCGTGAGGAGGAAAAATGTTTGGAGGGTATCCGTGACAATAATCGTTTTCACGCCCCCACGATAGGTGTAAACCCAAATTAAAGAAATGGTTACTAAAGAGGAAACCCAAAAAGGAACGCCCATGGCATCAAAAATTGCTAATTGAAGTACTTGAACCGCTAAATACAGACGAGCGGCCGAACCCAAAGTACGGGCGAGCAAGAAAAAAGCCGAACCCGTTTTGTAAGACCATTTCCCCAAACGTCCTTCGAGATAGGTATAAATAGAAATTAAATTTAGGCGGTAATAAAGCGGTAATAGAACGGTTGCAATGACAAAATATCCCACTAAATTGCCAAGAATAATCTGATAATACGATAATTTATCAACCCCAACGGCGCCAGGGACAGAAATGAACGTAACACCCGAAATAGACGTTCCAATCATACCAATCGCCACTAACCACCAAGGCGATTGCTTATTGGCAGTGAAAAAAGTATTCGTATCGGCACCCTTAGAGGTATAATGAGCAACGACAATTAACATTAAAAAGTAAACGGCTAAAATTCCGAAAGCTAAACTTGTGGTCATGATTTTTAACTAATAGTTGATTGAATGATTGACAATTGACAATGAACAATTAAAGATTGAAAACTAACAAACTACTTCGATGTAATCTATTGCCTTCAATTATTAATTGTCAATTTTCAACTGTTAATTGAAAACCGTTTACCAAAATTGAGAAAATTTGTTAAATTTGCTATCATAATAGAGTTATATTTTTCACAATTTCGGGTTTATCAGTATTATCTTACTGAAAAATCGAGAAACCTAACATAGAGAACAAAAATAGATGCGACCTTTTGAACAATTTGAAGAAGACGTGGAGGTAATGGATCAAGTTATTGATGTCGATCAAAATGACCTTATGGTATTTAATGATGAAATCAATACCTTCGACTTTGTGATTGATACACTTGTGGAGGTGTGTGGACACACGGCTGAGCAAGCTGAACAATGCACACTATTGATTCATTACAAAGGAAAATGTTCCGTAAAAAAAGGAACTTTTGAAGAACTCGTACCCATGCGAAACGATATTTGTCGCCGAGGAATTGATGCCAGAGTCATTTGATGTTCGTTTATCGACGTTCGATTTTCGTAAAATGCCTAGTGATAAATTTAGTTTTTTACGAAAAAATAGCATTGAATATCGAACACCTAACATCGAAATGACGAACATCTAACATCGAAAAGAATGAATTATCCATCAAAACTTATTGAAAATGCCGTAGAGGAAATTTCAAAATTGCCAGGCATTGGAAAAAAGACGGCATTGAGAATGGCGCTACATCTACTAAAACGGGATGAACGACAGACACTTCAACTTTCGGAAGCGATGATTGCTATGCGCACCAAAACTCGCTATTGTCGTCAATGTCATAATATTTCGGATGATGAGTTATGTCAGATTTGTACGAATCCAAAGCGTGACGATTCGATAATTTGTGTTGTGGAAGATACACGTGATGTTTTAGCGATTGAAAATACTTCGCAATACAGAGGAATGTATCATGTTTTGGGAGGAATTATTTCGCCTTTGGAAGGAATTGGTCCGAATGATTTAAAAATAGATTCATTATTGAAAAGAATTTCGGATAGAATAGGAACGGAATTGGAAGTGGAGGAAATTATTTTGGGCTTAAGTCCAACCATGGAAGGAGATACCACGGCGTTTTATTTGACGAAAAGATTAAAACCTCTGAATGTTAAAATTACAACGATTGCCCGAGGAATCCCGATTGGTGGAGATTTGGAATATGCGGATGAAATTACCTTGGGCAGAAGCATTGTGAGTAGAATTATTTATGAGTAAAGAAAAAATAAGTCAGATGATGCTGACACTTTTGTGAATTCAGATTTGTAGAATGTTTGACGAATAGAATCTAGTCTTGAAAGTTTAATTATTTTATATATTTTACCAGTGTAAATTTAAGTTAACTGTGTCTCATTACTCAAACCAACGACCTATCATGAAAAAATCTGTTTTATCTTTCTGTTTTATTATTTTAGCTTTTTACGGTTATGCTCAAAACGAAGTAAAACCCAATGAACTTACTTCCCCTATCATGTTGGATTTCTTGAAAAATTATCAAGAAAAAAATGCTATTCCAAAGTTTGAAGCAGGTGTTTTGTTGGATTCTTTTCTTGCTAAGAAAGGAATTGAAGGCGATAAAAATAGGAAACCAGCATTTGAAAATATTGATAATATGATTGTGATAAAACCCAATTTGGTAGAAATCATGAGAATGCCAATCGTTCTTCCAGATGAAAATACGCCTTATACAATGAAGATTGTGAATTCAGATTCGAATAAATTACAAACGATTAAATAAGTAAAATAAAACAAATTTCTAAACGAGCCAACGTTAATCACAAAGCTCACAAAACTCATGAACCGTAAAAACTTCCTCCAAACCACCCTGGCTTCAGTAGCCACTTTATCTGGGTTACAATCTTTTGGCTTCTCCTTCAGAAGTAGTTATAATAATAAATTGCCTAAATTGACACTGGAGCAAACAATACTGGAAACCGCTCCATTTTCATTGGCCGCATTGCCTTACGCTCCCGAAAGTTTAGAACCTAATATTGATAAAATGACGATGGAAATTCATCATGGTCGTCATCATAAAGCTTATGTTGATAATTTGAATAAAGCCGTTGCGGGTACGCCAATGGAAAAAATGTCACTTTGGGATTTACTAAAAGAAGCGGGGAAAGAACCAGCCGCCGTTCGTAATAATGCGGGTGGACATTGGAATCACACTTTTTTCTGGAATGTGATGTCGCCAAAAGGTGGAGGAGTTCCAAAAGGAGCGTTAGCTGATGAAATCACAAAAACCTTTGGTTCATTCGATAAATTTAAAGAAGAATTTGCCAAAGCTGGAACAGGTCGTTTTGGGTCGGGATGGGTTTGGTTAATTGTTCAGGATAAAAAATTGGTTATTACTTCTACGCCAAACCAAGATAATCCTTTGATGGATGTAGCTGAGAAAAAAGGTACGCCCATTTTGGGATTAGATGTTTGGGAACACGCTTATTATTTGAAATACCAAAATAAACGTGCTGACTATATTACCGCTTTCTGGAATGTCACAAACTGGGATGCGGTGACTAAAAATTATGAAAATGCTTTAAAATAGGGATTTAAAGGTTATAGTATTGTAGGGATAAGGATTTGGAAGAAACTTGAATGTACGTAACCAGCAACCCTATAAACCCACAAAACCCTAAACCCCCAAATAAAAAATGACACTCCTCGATACAATTCCATCGCTTGATTTAGCAGATTTTACTGCTGGAGATGCTACCCGCAAAGCTAAATTTGTACAAGATTTAGGTACAGCTTTTAATAATATTGGTTTTGTAGCCATCAAAAATCATGGTTTGACCAATGATAAAACCACAGATTTGTATGACACCGTTCAGAAATTTTTTCTTTTTCCTGATGATTTAAAACAAAAATATGCTATTGAAGGCATCGCTGGGCAACGGGGGTATATCGGTAAAGGAAAAGAAACAGCCAAAGGTTTTAAGTCAGCCGATTTAAAAGAATTTTATCACGTGGGGCAACCGATTTTAAATGACGGCGACCCCATTTGGGAGGAATATCCTGATAATGTATTTCCGAGCGAATTGCCTGATTTTGAGAAAGATACGCTTTATACTTATCATACGTTGGAAAATGCTGGGAAACAATTGTTACGGGCCATTGCCTTGTATTTGGAACTACCCGAAGATTATTTCGAGGAAAAAGTTAAATATGGTAATTCTATTCTAAGAGCTATACATTATTTCCCGATTCTTAATCCCGAAGAATTACCAGAAGGGGCTGTTCGTGCTGCCGCTCATGGCGATATAAATTTGATAACCCTTTTGATGGGTGCCTCAGCCGAAGGTTTGGAAGTTTTAAGAACTGATGGTAAATGGATACCGATTACATCATTGCCTGATTATGTGGTTGTGAATGTAGGTGATATGCTTGACCGCTTGACAAATCATAAATTGAAATCCACAATTCATCGGGTGGTTAATCCGCCCAAAGAAAAATTAGCAACTTCTCGTTTTTCAATTCCATTTTTTATGCATCCCCGTTCAGAAATGGATTTGACCTGTTTTGATTCATGCGTAGATGCCACGCACCCAAAAATGTACGTAAACATGACCGCAGGAGAGTTTTTGAATGAAAGATTGATTGAATTGGGATTG
>JBBAKZ010000290.1:0-428 GCA_040403275.1 Arcicella sp.
TATTCCACTGGGCGGCAATTTCGGGTGTTTTTACGGTTGTCAACAAAACGTGACGAAGGTTATCGTTTTTCAGAAATGTCTTTTGTTGATCGGTTAAATCCGATGGGTCAGTCTCACCTTCTTTGAAAGGTTTTCCGTTGTAAGTTCCCGCAAAATATCCTCCCGAACGGGCAGGAAGCGATTGATGCGAAGAATATAGCATCAAGCCTGCTATTTGTTCAACACTCAATTTTGAAGCTAAATCTTTAGCTCTCACATCGATGGGCAAACGCCAATCTTCGTATTGGTCTAATTTACTATTTTTGTTTAAATCTTTAAAGGCTAAACCATTGATTGTTAGAATTTTAATTCCAGAATTTGGGGAATAACCCAGTGTTTGCCCACCTTGATTTTTGATAATATTATTGCCATCTACTTGTGTTTCTGAC
>JBBAKZ010000290.1:438-4371 GCA_040403275.1 Arcicella sp.
TTTTTTGTGCAAAAGTGGGTAATAAGCCCAAGCACAAAATACTTGTTATCATTGTTTTTTTCATTATTTTATTGAGATTAATTTTTAGTATTAATTTATAGGGTATCCTACTCATATTTTATTTATAAGGTGATAAAATGGCTTATTTTACTTATTTTAATTTGAGTAATTCAAAACTTCTGAATAAATTTTTCGTTTGAAATTAAAACCCTATTCCTGTTTATGCAAAGACTTTTTACTTACCTCCCAATATTCTCGACACTCTGTATTATATTCTCGACAGCTTTCTGTTCTCAAGCTCAGGATAATCAGCGGTACATGGCTTTGTCATTGGTGAATGTCAATTATAGCGATAATCAACTTGAACAAATCCAGAAGGCTTCTGGTATTGGGATGAATGCCGTGATAATTACGGTGAGGTGGGATGTGATTTATCAATTAAAAGTAAATGCCACTAATCCCTGGGAGCAATACGACCTGCAAATTCAAGCCGCTCGGAGCAAAGGAATGAAAATTTGTCTCCGTGTATGTATGTACACTTGGTGCAATACAAAAGTAATTGGAGCTGCCGAAGATAATACGGTGGCTTCCTGTGATGGACTTTCAAATGCCGATAGAATGATTGGTTTTGACGTTTCTGGCAAAAATAAAAGGCTTCAACAACAGGCTGCGGGCTACAAAGATTGCGATTTAATTGACGATTGTGGACACGTTCTCAATTATAGTTTTACTTCAAAACCTTTCCAAGAGCGTACCCAAAATTTTGCTCGTATAGTGACTAATCGTTATAAATTTTTATTGGATAATGATGAATTGCTTTACATGAGCGTCGTAACAACGCCTGAACAAGAACTTGGATTTCCTTACAAAACAACTAAAGGAACTGATGGAGGTTTTAATGCCCTTTTCGACTATTCCCCTGCGGCAATTCAAGGGTTTAGAGAATTTTTGAAGGAAAAGTATAAAAATGATTTCAAAAAATTTCAATTAGCGTGGGGGAATCGAGGAAAAGATTTTACCAGTTTTAATACCGTCGAACCTACAAATCCAGCGGGTTCATTTTCTTATGGTGTATTTATTGGTAATGGAAAACATACGCAAGATTGGTATCAATTTAGGCATACTTCATTGAAGAATTTTTCGATGAATTTTGTGAAAGCCGTTAAAGGAGTTGATGCACGAATTAAGGTAGTAAATGATTACGGTTCTTTATTGGAAACTCGGATTGGTAATTACGGATTTAAGGATATTGGTGAAGGAACAGACGGTATAAAAGTCAATGATGGTCCCTTGACCGACCATCGAATGGTGACGGATATGTGCCGAACCAATATGCCCGATAAATGGATTATGAATGAAGCCGAAGGGCCGTATGCCACACAAGACCAATTTGAAGAATGTTATACACACGGGGCAAAATTGATGAGTGCTTTCAATTATAATTTGGACGATGGTATGCAACGAAAAATGCTTGTGGAGGTGGTGAACAAATACATAAAAGGCTCAAATGGTGTGATGAAACCCATTGAAACGTGCGGTTCAGCATTGTATAGTATTGATGACATGCTCACGAATGACGGTTGCAATACATCAGACCGAACCAATGTGGTCAATAATTGTAAACTCTATAAAAATTGGCGAAGCGTATTTGATAGCAACGGAAACAAACCCGTGCGAATGTTTCTGAATGAAGAATATACGACCGACATTCGTTACGATCAACCCCTGACTGACTATTCAACATGTGGTTCAATTCCCAATTTTAAGGATACTTATAATAGTGAGTGTCAAGAATTGCAAACTTTGACCAATGCGATTGATTCCTACCGTGGACGGGTAGAAAGTGTTGATTGTCAAGAAATTACGGGTTGGGCTTTGGATAGTAAATATGTAGAAAATATTTTGACGGTTGATATTTACGTGGATGATATTAAAATTGGAACGACTCAAGCAAATTTGGGAAATCGACCAGATTTGACTAAGACTTACCAAAATTCAAAAGCCTATTTTCGCTCTTTTAGGTATGTTTTACCCGATTCGGCTTGGTTCAAAAGTAGCCTTCGACATAAGATTCTGGTAAGATTTGGCGGTACAAATAAGGTCTTGGAACCGTCAACTGAAAACGAAAAAACGTTGCGTTGTTCTGGTAGTGGTTCGGGAATTTGTGGAGTTAAGTATAGATTGGGTATTTCGCCCGATTCATTAGCAAACGTTTTTCCGAAAGGAGCAGAATATGAAGTTTCAGTAAGTTCAAATCTGAAATGGAAAGTTGGTAAATCGGCCAATTGGCTAACGGTTAGCGCTGATACGGGTTCTTTTGATAAAACATTTCGCTTGAAAATCTTAGCCAGTTCCGAAAAAGAAACTCGCACAGGAAAAGTTACCGTCACGGGCGAAGGCATCACAAAAACTATTTTCATTACCCAGAAAGGGGTTGGAGAAAAGTGTACCGATTGTAGTAATGATCCAATCATAAACAACCCAATTGACCCGATAAAAGGTCCAGTAGCAGCTTTATCTTACCGTGGATTAGTTGAAAAAGCCAATTGCTGTTCCGTGAAAGGTTGGGCGTTCAATGCTGATAATTACGATGATATTCTGGCATTAGATTTTTATTTAGATAAGCAAAAAATAGGCTCTACGCAAGCCAATCTAGGTTATCGCTTTGATTTGGTCAATACTTTAGGAACAGAAAAGTTATTTTATAAAGCCTTCTGTTTCGATATTCCTGCCACTGCGTGGGTTTTATATAACGATGGAAAATCCAGAAGATTGACGGTTAGATATGGGAATACAATTACGCCTTTGGCAGAATCCGAAGCGTTTGTATTGAGTTGCCAGGAAAAACAAATTTGCCAAGCATCAGATTTGTGCATCAATCAAAATGATTATGACAAAGAAATAATGCTTTATCCAAATCCGAATAATGGTAAATTTAAGGCAGAAATCTATTCAACGGCTGACCAGTCGTGTATTTTTAGGTATGTAAATCCTAGTGGACAAATTTTAAAGACTGAAAATATCTACCTAAATCAAGGACTAAATCGTTTTGATTTAGATATTTCAACATTCCACAATGGCGTATTTTTATTATCAATTGAGATGGAAAATGGGCGAAAATTGCTTGGGAAAGTGGTGAAAAACGACTAAAAAGCTACGAAAATGCTTTCACCAAAACAGGAAAAACTACAAAAGAAAAGGTTTAATTATCAGTATTTTAACAAAAATCAAACCGAAGCGTCGGACGCATCGAAAAACGAAAATCGAATTTCTTTACAATTTCGCAATAATCCGTTCATCATACGTGGATAGGTTGGTAGTAGTTTTGTACTAAAAACATGAAACAAAACAGAGCCATTTTTCAACAAAATACTTGGAGAGATTTTCAGAACAAACGACATGTGAACCGTAAAATTGTCAATAATCACAAATCAACCGAAAGTATAAATCCAGAATTTGATCGAGTTTCTTTCGATTGGATAAATTAAAAAAGCCGTCCCAATATCGAATGAGACGGCTTTTTTTGTGTAAAATGGCTTATGCTTTTTTCTTGTACAAAGGAACGGTACTACAAGGTTCTCCAAACATTAATGACTGCACAAAAGGCTGCAAAATTCGAGTAATTTCCACGTAAGCCGCCGCAGGCACAGGCACTTTTGAACAACCTTTCACCACAACTCTGGCTCCTTGATATTCTTCTGGATTAACTTTACGAAGCGCATCGTAAAATAGTTTATTTTCCAATTCTCCTAAATTTCCCAAAACAACGGTATTGGCAAAAGGCTGTAATTTTAAAGTCAAAAGCATATACGCCCACGTGGGAATAATAACATCTTCCGAACAAATAATTGCCACGTTTTTCCCTGCGTATGAACTCCAATCATGGTTTTTGAGGAATTCTCTAAACTCTTTTTCCTTCAAAATCATCCCCAT
>JBBAKZ010000291.1:0-4340 GCA_040403275.1 Arcicella sp.
TGGTTTAGGAAGAGGATTCAATTCACTACATCGAGGATTAACCTTTAAATGCGGCGGCAACTTCATCTTGAAGAATGATTTCTTCTTTGAATGTATAAGCTCCGGTTAGAGGACTTTTGACTGCCTTGATAACTTTAGCGTATTTTACACCACCTTCTTTTTTCAGGGTTGCAACTACTTTCTTTGCCATTTCTTTAGTATAATTTATGAAGTTTTAAAATATGAGCTATATGCTCAATAATTAATACTTCTGAATGAATTATTTAATTTCTTTATGTACAGTTACTTTCTTCATGAAAGGATTGTATTTTTTTAATTCTAAACGAGCCGTGGTATTTTTGCGGTTCTTTTTAGTGATGTAACGAGACATTCCTGGAACACCTGATGTTTTTTGCTCAGTACATTCCAAGATAACTTGGATTCTATTGCCTTTCTTAGCCATTGCTTTATAAAATTATGCGTTAATCGTTGTGACGTAAATGAAGTAATCATCATTGTTATCAAAGATTATGAGTGGTAACCTATAATCACAACCAATAACGATTTACTATTTCCTAAACAGGACTGCAAAGGTAGTAAATCTTTGAGTTTTAGGCAAGTATGTTATAAAAAGTTTTTAATATTTTTATAACATTTATTTCCCTCCTACCACAATCTCAAATAATGATTCAGTCACTAAGTATTTATTGGCAGCTTCCAATAACATTAGGTCCGAAACTTGTTGTATTTTGGAGATGAAATTATTGTAAAAATCCAAAGGAAGGTTTTCTGAAAAAATCACTTTATATCTATCCATTATATCGAATGGCGTATTTAGAGAACTAGCGAATGAACCAACCATATAATTTTTAACCGTTTCTAATTGGTTTTCCCCTACCAACGCTGTCTGCAATATTTTGATTTCTTTATAAATTTCGTCAATGGTTTGTTGCGTAAATTCACGTTTTACGTCAGTTCCAATTACAAAATATCCAGCTTGCCCGAAAAGAGCCAAATTGGAAGAAATTCCATAAGTCAGTCCTTTTTCTTCTCTAATATTTTTCATCAATCTTGAACCAAAATAGCCTCCCAATATTTCATTTAGTAGCATCATCGTAAAAAAATCCGGATGTTTACGAGTCATTAATTGCTTTCCCATTCGAATGGATGACTGCATGGCGCCTGCTTTCTCAATCAAAATATTTTCTCCTTTGGAAAGAACTGAATCCGCAAATACTTTATTATCAAGGGATTGACTTATTTTTTGACTTCCAAAATAATGTTCAATCAGTTTAATTTCGGCTTCTCCGATATTCCCTGAAAGATAAATTCTATAAGGCCTTCCTTGCCAATAGTTATGATAAAAATCAACCATACTTGCTTGATTAATGCCTTTAATGGCGTCCTCAGACATTGAATTACCATAAGGATGGAATTTGCCAAAAATCTTTCTCCGGAAGGTCTTATTGGCAATAAAAGCCGTTTTTTCAGAATTTACTTGCAGAGTTTGTAATTGAATATTCTTGAGCGTTTCTAATTCCTTTTCTGGAAAAATGGCATCATTGAGTAATTCTTGAACCATTGGTAACAAGGAAGGAAGATGCTTTTTAAGTCCATAAACAACAAAATTTGCTCGGTCTAAACCTTGTCCGGATTCAATAAATGAACCAAATTTATCAAAATAATCACTAATTTTGGAAGCAGAATGTTTACTTGTTCCTTCCGTAATCATTTTTGCTGTAAATAAAGAAACACCGTTTTGGGGTTCTTGCCAATTACCCGCCTCAAAGCTAAATTCAATTTTTATAACTGGTTGTTCCCCCACGTTGACGATGTACAAAGGAATGCCATTAGATAAGGTAATTACCTGAACATTTGGCATATCTATTTGTTTAATCGTCTGAAAATCGGGACTGATGGTTCTGTCTAACATTTTTTAAATTTAAGTGCCAACAAGACGCTAAGTTCACGCTCGTTTTCTATGTAATCTAGCTTTTCTATTTGGTTGCAAACAAAAAATGACATTTCCAGAGAAATGTCATTTTTAAAAATTTATCTATTAAGATCTAGTTCGCAATTACTTTTGGAGCTGAATTGAAGTTTGCGTGAAGCGAAATTCTCAACGTTTGAGCCAAAGGACTTCCAGTGGTAGTTGGAATCAAATAAGCGAAATCTAAACCGTATTTCTTTTCTAATCTTACACCAAAACCTGTTGTGAAAAATTTTCTACCACCGTTATCAGCGTTTTCAAAAAAGTATCCCGCACGAGCCGCAAACAAGTCATTGTATACGTATTCTCCTCCTAATGATACATTGATTTCTTTTAAATCGTTTCCATCAGTGAATGAACCTAAAATACCGCCAATTGCTGTACTTGGTTGAATTAATACACCAGCTGAAGTATAAGTTGGTGTTGGAACCATTAGTTTATTGATATCGGCGGTCAAAGTAAATTTATTGTGTGCATCAATCGTATTAGTTGCTGCAAAACCTGCTTTGAAGTTGGTTGGAATGAAATTAGATTCTGCTCCACCATACGAAACTCTACCAGAGATATTTTGAATCATTACGCCCCAGTTGTAATTCCATTTTTTATCACTTTTGGAAGTGTGGAATAAACCAATATCAGCTGCGACCGTTGAGGCTGGTTGTACTGAAGTTCCACCAATTGTACCTGTAAATAAAGTAGAGTTAATGTATTTGATGTTAACACCTAAGCCTAATTTTTCAGATAACTTACGTGAATAAGACAATGAAATAGCATATTCTTTAGAATTAAAATTACCCAAAGATTGCCCAGTATTATCTGTTGCTTGAAAAAGTCCTTGATCAAAATAGTGGATTGAGGCACCAATTACTTGATTATTTTTTATTTTCTTATAAAAACTGGCATTTAATAAAGCCATATCATTTACTAATTGACGTAACCAAGGAGTATAAGATACAGATACACCGATATCCTTGTTCGAGAAAGGCATTTTACCTGGATTCCAGAAAATAGAATTGGCATCCCCATCGGAAGCGGAAAGTGCTACACCGGCATCTCCCATGGCAGCTGAACGAGCGTCAGGTGTAAGAATCAAAGATGGTATAGAAGGTGAAGGTATCTCACTTCTGGTAACAGGTACCGTTGTCTGTGCGAAAATATTCGCAACCGACATTGTTAATCCAAGCAGTAAAGACGCTTTGAAAGCGTTAGTAACATTTTTAATCATTGTCTTTAAGGTTAAAGTTTCTCGGAACGAGGCTTAATAACGCATTGTGTAATATCAATAATAGAAATCCGTTCGGTATTTCAAAAGTAATCAATAAACCAGTTTTAAACAAAATTTAATGAAAAAATTACTCGGCAAAATTATTTAACGGGCATCATTTTACCACTACCGGTTGCTTGATAAGTGGAAGTTAGTGATTTTGCAAAAATACGATAAAAGTAGTTACCAGTAACAATTGGGAAGAAATCTTGTAAAATATTCCAAGAAATTTCGTTGTAAGGGCTACTAATTTTGTACGCATTTTCGTTGAACTGCTTTATTAATCGTCCATAACTATCATAAATTTCGATGGTTATGTTGAAATCATCGCCTACTCGTTCGTGTTCAAAACTAAAGTTGGTTGTTTGGTTGAAAGGATTAGGGTAACAAAATACATTACTTAAAACATTATTTTTGTTGGGACTGACATTAAATTGCAACGAAGATTGTGCTGAATTATTGTAGGTGTCCCAAACTTTTAATGTTAATTGATGTTTTCCTTCAGATAAATTCTTGAAGTTGTACCTGATTTCTCCCCTTCTATAATCATCTAATTTACTGGTAAAATACTGATTTACAATTACTTTGGTGGTGTCGTCAAGCGTCATAACCATTTCATGACCTAATCCATCACTGGCTAAATTCAAACCATTTTCATCCGAAATTTTAGCAATTAAAATCGGATTTTCAGTTGTTTGTCCATTCTCAACGAAACTTTCATCGTTCAAGAATAAACTGATTTTCGGAGCTTGACTATCGGTCAAATTTTCTTTGTTTGAACCTCCTATAATTGGTTTAAACGATCCGAAGCTGTCGGAGGTTAAACTAGATGTTTGCGCATAAACAAATATTTTTCCTTCGCCATATTGATAATTAATATCTTTAGGTACAATAAATGTGCCATTAAAATTCCCATTTTGCACTTTTACTTGCCCTTCAAACAGCAGATTTTGGTATTGTTGATACGCAAACTTACCCCCTACACTCCCTAATGTTTGTAGATTTTTGAGTTTATCATAAACTTTAATTTGAGCAATGCCATTAAAGTCAATTGCCTTTGCTTGCGAACCAAATAATCTAATTTCACCTGTAAAATTTACTTGACTT
>JBBAKZ010000292.1:0-297 GCA_040403275.1 Arcicella sp.
ATTTTATCGTATCGCCAATCAAATACCGCCAAGCACCCGAAACCGTTGAAATCAAAAGTGCATATTCTACTCCTTCTTCAATTTCATCAATCATGAGCGTCTGGGGTTTTTCGACCATTACGCCATCATCATCAAAATTTTCGTCTGTAAATGGGATAAATTCAAAGAAAATCCCGTTGTTTAACACCAATTCCATATCGGTATTGGGAGCGGTTTGAAAGGCCATAAATCCTTCGGATGCTAAATACGTTTCTATGTACTTAATCGGCCGACCTAAAAGTTTTTCAAACCCTTGTT
>JBBAKZ010000292.1:307-1107 GCA_040403275.1 Arcicella sp.
CGCTCCCGTGACAAAATATTTCAAGATTTGGCCAAATTTCGTGGATATTTTTTACTTTGTATTTCTTAATAATTTTTTCCATCAAAATCTGGATCCAAGCCGGCACGCCGGCAATAAATCCAATGTCCCAATCTTTGGCTTCCTTGGTAATTTTATTTAATTTCTCTTCCCAATCTTTCGTTTCGGCAATTTTCTTACCTGGTTTATAAAATCTTTCAAACCAAAAAGGAATTTTCCCGGCGGTAATTCCACTTAAATCTCCCTCAAAATAATCACCCATGTCTTGTAATTTAGTGCTTCCACCTAACATCAAATAATCTTTTTCAAACAAAGTTGGGGGAAGATTTTTATATTCAGAGAGGGCTAAAATTTGACGAATAGACGTTCTATGAATGGCTTTTACCATATCTTTCGTCACAGGAATATGTTTAGAAGCAGCCTCAGAAGTACCCGAACTTAAGGCAAAATATTTAATCGAACCAACCCAAGAAACATTTTTTTCGCCTTCTAAAGTCTTGTGCCACCATTCATTATACATTTTATTGTAATCATAAACCGGAACCTGCTTTTTGTATTTGGTATAAAATTCTTTGTCATTGGAAAACAAAGCGGTATTCATAATCTCTTCAAAGCCAAATTTTTCTCCAAATTGTGTAAACCGACCCTTATTCAGCAATTTCACCAACGTTTTCCGTTGAAGTTTTGCCAAATTTGTTTTGGAACGTTTCATAAATCCTGAAAGTCCAATCCCTTTTTTTAAAATGTTTCCGACAATTGCCATATTATTAGTTTTGAGTGTT
>JBBAKZ010000292.1:1117-4306 GCA_040403275.1 Arcicella sp.
AATGTAAAATTTTTCATATATTTATACAAGTATACATAATTTTTGAATTAAAAACTCATCCGTTATTGCCCAAAACTAAAGATTCGTTAAAACCAAGTTTCTAAGGTTTTGACTGCTTGATAATCTGTTAAATCAAATTTTGCTGGAACGATAGAAATATAATTTTCTTTTAAGGCATCTTCATCAGTTCCACCGCCTTCGTCTTCATTTTTAAGGAAGCCATCCATCCAATAGTACGATCGGCCATAAGGGTCTTTTCTTTCTTCAAATGTCTCTTTAAAAACCGCATCCGTTTGACGGCAGATTTTTATGCCTTTGATGGGTTCTTCCGAAATTTTTGGGAAATTAACATTTAAAGCTATGCCTTTGGGCAAGCCATTTTCGAGAACTTTCAAAGATATTCTTTTGATATATTCTTTGGTATGCGAAAAATCAGCATCATTTGAAAAATCACTCAAAGAGAAGCCTATCGCAGGAATTCCTTCGATTGCGGCCTCAATCGCCGCCGACATCGTACCACTATAAATGACTGAAATTGAGGAGTTTGAACCATGATTCACGCCTGAAACGACCAAATCAATTTTTCTACCTTTTAATAAAAAATGTTTTCCAAATTTCACACAGTCGGCGGGTGTTCCGCTACATTTATACGCTTCAACATTCGGAAGATAGTTTTTTACTTGAGTTACCCGCAATGGGCGGTCGAGTGTAATAGCATGACCCATTCCTGATTGGTGGGTATCTGGAGCAACCACGACTACTTCACCGAATTCTGACATCACTTCTGCCAATACTCTAATGCCTTTGGCGGCAATAGAATCATCGTTTGCAATTAAAATTAAAGGTTTTTGCATGCTAAAAATTAAAAATTAATGGTTTCGCTTGAAACCGAAATCAAATATAGGTAGATTTACTTTTGAGACCAATTCATACAAGCATTTATGTTAAAATTCATCGGTAAACTTATCCTTAAAGTTGCAGGTTACAAAATTATTGACCAAACGCACAAAGGAGTCATTAATTATCAAAAAGCGGTCATGATTGCTGCACCACATACCTCCAATTGGGATTATGTTTACACAATGGCCGTTCTTTATTCACTGGAAATTCCGATTAAATATCTCGGAAAAGACTCATTATTCAAATTTCCTTTGGGAATATTAGTTCGAAAATTAGGTGGAATTCCAGTCAGAAGGGAACAAAAAAATAATTTGGTGAATGAAATGGCGAAATTAATTAACGACTCACCCGAGCAAATTCAACTCATCATCCCTGCCGAAGGCACTCGTTCTTATTCAAAAGAATGGAAATCTGGTTTTTATCATATTGCCAACTCCGCTGGTGTACCCATCATTTTAGGTTTTCTAGATTTTGGTAAGAAAGAAGTGGGTTTCTTGGACGTATTTATGCCTACTGGTGACTACGAAATAGATTTAATTAAAATACAGAAAAAATACCTTGGCATCACGCCCAAATACCCAGAACTGTTTTCTTTAAAAGATATAAAATTTGATTAAATGTTTTCAATTCAACCTTATGAAAAAGCGAAACCACGTATTATCCTATTTAGTCTCCTTATCGGTAATCACCTACATCGACCGTACTTGTATCTCTTTGGTGGCCTCCGACATGAAGGCTGACTTAGGCATCGAAAATGATGCTTGGGGTTGGATTTTAAGTGCGTTTGCACTTTCCTACGCTATTTTTGAACTCCCAACTGGTGCATTAGGAGACAGAATTGGACCTCGAAAAGTTTTGACAAGAGTGGTTATTTGGTGGTCAGGATTTACCGCTTTGACGGGTACCGCTACCAGTTGGTTATATTTATTAATCGTTCGTTTTTTATTTGGTGCGGGGGAAGCAGGTGCCTATCCCAACGCTTCAATTGTGGTTTCTCGTTGGTTTCCAAAATATGAAATTGGTAAAGCCCAAGCGTTCATTTGGGCGGCTGGTCGTTTAGGTGGGTCAATTGCTCCGTGGGTAATTATTCCAATATCCGCCAGTTTCGGTTGGCGATTTTCATTTTTTGCGATGGCGGGTTTGGGAATTATTTGGGCAATCATTTGGCATCAATGGTTTCGTGATTTTCCGCATGAATCTAAGGAAATTACCAAGGAAGAATTATTATTAATCGAAGAAAATCGTCGTTTTAAAAGTAGTAATCATTACATTCCATGGAAGAAACTTTTGCAAAACCGTAATATGTGGGCGTTAATGTTGATGTTCCATTTTTTTATGTACGGCGCTTATTTTTTTACGGGTTGGCTCCCAACGTATTTAAAAGAAGGAAGACATTTTGATAAATCTCAGATGCAATTATTTGCCACGCTTCCTTTTGTTTTAGGAGCAATTGGCTGTTTTACGGGCGGATTTATAAGTGATTGGTTATCAAAACATTATGGCTTAAAAATTGGCAGAAGAAGTGTAGGAATTGTTGGAATGGGCGTTTCGAGTATAATTATTACCTTAGCCGCCTCCACAAAAGATAATCAAACTGCCGCCTATTTATTAGCGATTGGGATGGGATTCAAAGACTTAACACTACCCATTGCTTTTGCCGTTTGTATTGATATTGGCAAGAGTAAATCAGGCTTAGTATCGGGCGCTATGAATATGGTTGGACAAATGGGAGCGGTGTTTTTAGGAGTTTTATTCGGGTATATTGTGCAAGCGACTCATAATTTCAATTATCCGTTGTACGTAATTGCGTTTTTACTCTTCTGTGGATGTTTGTTGTGGTTTGTCATCGACCCTGAAAAAGAGATTGATTTTTAATTAAAAGGGCTGCCATCTGATTGTTAGTTAGCAGCCTTTTTAATTTTTTAAGTTAATTTTTCCAAGGCAAATTTTATCATACTATCTACTTGTTTATCAGCTTGTTGCGAAAACACATTTGTCATTCTATTGGCCATAATAGCGCTGATTGAAAGTACTTCGTGACCCAATAATTTTCCCATTAAATAATAACCAGCCGTCTCCATTTCTAGGTTTGTCAACCTAATTCCATTTTGGGAATACGCATTCAATAGCTGTAAAAGGTTCTCAATTTTAGGAGTATATCTCAAGGTTCTGCCTTGTGGTGCATAAAATCCTGGGCAAGTAACCGTCGTTCCTGATAACCAATTTTCGGGTGCGTTTTCATTAAATAACCGAAATAATTTTGCACTTGAATCATTGCAGTAAGGCATA
>JBBAKZ010000293.1:0-4305 GCA_040403275.1 Arcicella sp.
ATCCATTTTTCCTCCACGGGATTGGGAGCGAAGAAATTTTCGGGCGTACAAGCTCCTTCATACAATAATTGTTCAGGAATTAATTCGTATTTCAACATCGGAAAACGATGTCCTTCGGGAAGTGTATGTTGGTAGATGGGCGAATGGGCGATTTTCAATAATTTTGTCTGAACCATGATTTTCAGGATTATTAGGATGATGGGATATACATTGAAGAAAACAATCCTAATAATCAAACAAATCAATTGAATCAAGGTTCAGACAATTTTAGACAATTACCCTTTTTTGATATTTTTTAATCCAGCAATTGCTTCCAATGGATTGGCATTACTAAAAACATAACTTCCCGCAATCAATACATCAGCGCCTGCATCCACTAAATTTTGACTGGTTTCTTGATTTACGCCACCATCAATTTCAATTAAAGTTGAAAGACCTTTTTCATCAATCATTTTACGAAGTTTTCTAACTTTTTCATAAGTAGATTCAATGAATTTTTGTCCACCATACCCTGGATTTACCGACATTAATAAAATCATTCCGCAATCTGGCAAAATTTCCTCCAAGACCGAAACGGGTGTTGCAGGGTTCAAAACGACTCCGGCCAAACAACCTAAGTCCTTGATTTGCTGAATCGTACGGTGCAAATGCGAACAGGCTTCATAATGAACCGTAATATTTGTAGCCCCGATTCTACTAAATTCTGCTACATAACGCTCAGGTTTTTCTATCATCAAATGGACATCCAATGGCTTTTTGGCATGACGATTAATGGCTTCAATCACGGGCATTCCAAAAGAAATATTTGGTACAAAAAGTCCATCCATTACATCAATGTGAAACCAATCGGCCTGTGAATTATTGACAATTTCAATATCACGTTGGAGATTAGCAAAGTCAGCCGCTAGCAAGGATGGGGCAATTAGGATGTTACTCATATTTTCGTTTTTAATATTTTCGTTGTTGGATTTTCGATGTTCGATGTTCGTCGTTCGATATTCGTTGTTCGATATTCGATATTCATTGTTCGAAATTCGATGTGCGTTGATTTTGATTGAAACGGAAAATCGAACAACGAAAACCGTGAATCGATATTAATATCGAAATACATCGCCTTTCAAATCAAAAATTTCAATTTGTTGACCATTCTTTTTTTTCAAAATTACTCGATTGGGTTCTTGAGCATCAATCGTTTGAACGTATTTAGCATCTTTTGGAAAGTACAAATTTACGTACTGTGCGTCTAAAACCGACTTTTTTATATTTTTCGTGTATATATCCGCTTCGTAAAAGGTCTTTACGTAGGAGGGATACACAATGGTATCGCCCGTTTGATACAGTTTTACTAACTTATTGGCAATCAAAGGATAAGGATTTTCTGAACGGGCTTTATCACGGTAATTATACTTAAAAGATTCATCGTTTAAAACAGATGAAATCGTCATGCCAACAAAGCATAAATGTGTGGCAAAAACTGCCCATACTGCATAATTAAGCGGTTTTGATTTTACGTTGGCTTGTAACAGTGCCGAACTCACGATGATAATCGAGTAAGGAAATGAAAAACCTGAATAGCGCTGAGAAAGTCCAAAAGTATGTCCATTTTTAAAAGTTATTACAACTAAAAAAATCGTTGGCAAAAAAGCTAATATGACCAAAAACCAATTTTGTTTCCTTTGAAATTTGTCTTGAGTGGTCCGCCAATATTCAATAAAAAGATAAAGTAATAGCCCGCAATTTACTAACTCCAAATATTGAAATTTCGCTGTTGAATAAAATAAAAAGCCAAGAGAATTTAAGGCGAAAAAAAGTCCAATCCACCATTTTTGTTTTGTCTTTTGAAATTTAAACCATGAAAAAACGGACAGAGCAGTAATCAAAAGCGCTAAAATTAAATTCTTTTTACCAACCGTTTTGCTCAAAATATTATTACTTGAAATAAACAAATCAGTAAAAATGGGTACTGACTTTTTCGTAACGTTTGCAACCGTTGCAGGGTCAATAAAACCAGCGTGCGGATTTGGAATTTGATGGGCTTCTTGATAGTAAATTTTGGCTTGGTAACTGAGGGTTGAAAACGTATAATTTCCGCCTCCGTACAAAATCCAATAACCAAAAGCTAGAACGCCAATGGATAATGAAATGGGCAACAAAATCCAAGGGCGGGTTTTTCTAACAAACAACAAAACATATAAACCATGTGCCATAAAAACGGTTGCCGTCAAAAAATGAGATAATAGACAAGCCGCCGAAAGGAATCCATAGCACCAATACCAAGCATTTTTTTTAACGCCTATTTCTTCATTTTTAATGATTTTTAAGAAAATACGGGTTGCCATTAGCGTCAAGAAAAAGCTCAAAGAATAATTACGAGCTTGCTGACTGTAGGCAATAAAGAAAGGCTCAATGGCCATTAAGAAGCAGGCTAAAAGCGCTAATTTAAGGTTTTTGAAATGTTCTTTGATGAATATAAACAAGAGAACAATCGTAAAACAACTAAATAAAACGGACAAAAATCGGATTGAATAATCAGAAATTCCAAACAAATTTATCCAATTGTGCAGTAGCACGTAATAAAAGGGACTATTACCAATATCACTTCTTCTGATAGCATCGTAATAATCTTCCACTGATTTTTCTGCCCAAAATTCCTTGGGCGTAAAAGTAGATTTTCCTGGCGTATAGAAGCAATTTTTCTGGGTATTACCTTCCATTGCCATACCCTGACTTACCAAAATGGACGCTTTTTCATCAAAGAAAATACCGTGTTCATCAAGATTATAGGTTCTAAGCCCAAAAGCCAAAATCATTATCAACAGTAAAATGGGAATGGAGTAACGAGATAAATTCATGGAAAATTTGAGATACATTAGTTGTCGGTACAAAATTATTACATATAACTCCCCCAAACAATAAAAAAAGCCTTCCTGAAATTTTCAAGAAGGCCAAAGTATGATTATTATTTTTAAAATAAATAACCCAGCGATAAGCCAATTGTCGTATTTCTGAAGCCATAAAGTTTTGAAGAATCGGTTCCTAATTTCCAGATATTTGCATTAAAATTATACCGGCCTTCCATAATAAAGTTGTCTCCTAAGCGGGTGCCAAAGCCAAAAGTACCACCAAAGCCAAGTGCTTTTTCGTTGGGTGCAATCACATTTACCGCTGGCAAATAGGAAACATACGGTCCAATAATGGTGTATAAACCGCCATCACCCATGTTGATTTTTAATAATAAGGGCACCTCAAAATATTTGGAAGTAATTTCAAGTGTATCCACTTTGAATCCTTTTTGGCTAAACGCAAATTCTGGACAAAGTGAAATATCCTCTGAAAGTTGAATACTAGCAAAAACAGCACCTTCAAAACCAATCAAAGTACCTTTTGGGTTCGTAATGATGGCACGCCCAAATTGCGTTCCTGCATGAACACCTCCTCGGACGCCGAATCTAATACTTGATTGAGCAAAAGAAAAATGTGAAAAAATAGTCAAAGTGCCAATCATTAACGTATTAATAATTGAAATAATAAAGGCTTTTTTCATGATTCTGCAAATTACAAGCCTAAATTTGTAAATCTAAAGGTTTTTAATAATAATCTTACTATAACTTATTTTTTGGGACTAATTTAGCCTAAAAATAATTTTATCTCTATGACTCCACAAGAACAAATCAACCAATTAACCGAAAAGCTAAACGATTTGAATTTTCAATATTATCAGAATTCTCTTTCAGAAGTATCTGATTTTGAATTCGATAAACTCTTAGAACAGCTCGTTAATTTAGAAAATCGGTATCCTGAATTTGTTAGAAAAGATTCACCAACGCATCGGGTTGGAGGCTTGATTTCCAAAGAATTTGAGTCGGTAAATCATCGTTATCCGATGCTTTCCTTAGGCAACACGTATAACGCAAAAGATTTGGCGGACTTTGATGAACGAGTTCGTAAAGGGCTTGGCGGAATGGATTACGAATATATTTGCGAATTAAAATTTGATGGAGTGGCTTTATCAATGTGGTACGAAAACGGAACGTTAATTCGTGGCGTTACCCGTGGAGACGGCGTAAGAGGTGACGATATTACGGCAAATGTAAAAACGATTAGAACCGTTCCCCTGAATATCCAAGCAAAAAATATGCCCATCCGCTTTGAAGTTCGTGGCGAGGGATTTATGCCTCTAACAACTTTTGAAACATTAAATAAAGAACGAGAAGATAATGGCGAACAGTTATTGGCAAATCCAAGAAATGCCGCTTCCGGAACCTTTAAAATGCAGGATTCGGCGGCAGTTGCCAAACGCAAAAT
>JBBAKZ010000294.1:0-4277 GCA_040403275.1 Arcicella sp.
AATCTGGTGAAAATCAAGGTATTTTACTTTCAAATTAACCGTTCTTCCGAATCCTTTTGTCCGCTCGCAGTAACGCCAAACGTCTTCAATGAGTGGTAATAAACCAGATTCCAGTTCTATACGAGTTTCTAAATCTGTATCAAACGTATTTTCAGAACCAATCGATTTGCGAATTTTATCAGGATTGACGGGTCGATTATCAATGGCACGGGCAATATCGAAATAATATCCACCCGCTTTACCAAAATGTGTACGAAGAAATGCTTCATCTTTTTGTCGTAAATCCAAGCCCGTAAAAATCTCCATTTTGTTCATTTTCTCGGCGGTTACTTTTCCAATGCCGTGAAAACGATAGATATCCAGACTTTCCACAAATTTTTCGCCCTGATTGGGTTTTATAACAAATAATCCGTCGGGTTTATTATAATCAGAAGCTAATTTTGCCAAGAATTTATTGTAAGAAACACCCGCCGAAGCCGTGAGTCCTATGCGCTCTTTTATCTTGAATTTTATTTCTTTGGCAATTTCGGTAGCGGAGGCAATGCCATGTAGATTTTCGGTAACATCCAAATAAGCTTCGTCCAATGAAAGGGGTTCAACGAGGGGAGTATATGCTAAAAATATCTCTCTAATTTGCTGAGAAGCGGCTTTATAAGCATCAAAGCGAGGTTTTACAAAGATAAGATTGGGGAATTTTCGAGCTGCCACCACCGATGCCATTGCCGATCGAACGCCAAATTTACGAGCCTCATAACTGGCCGCTGCAACCACACCACGCTCACGAGAACCGCCCACGGCCACGGGTTTTCCACGCAATTCAGGATTATCCCGTTGCTCAACGGAAGCATAAAATGCGTCCATGTCTATGTGGATTATTTTTAGCAATTGATTGTACAACGATTGTTGTCCACAATCGTGCAAGTTTATTTAGAATAAAGGGTAAGAGATTCAACAAAATTTCACCTAATTTCAAATGCTCAATATTATCCAAATCTAATGAGCTCTTTTCTGAAAATTAACCTATCAATTTCATTAAATTTGAAGATGCGTATTGTTACCCTTCCGACCTCTGTTTTTCCGATAATTGAACCATCAATCATGTCAAAATAGTCTAGCCAATTATCTCTTCGTGGATTGAAAAAACGGACAATAATATCTTCACTTTCAAAACTGCCAATATCAATTCCTTTGAAATGATTGCAGTCTGGGCAACAATAAGCCAAATTGTCTATAAGAGAAGAACCACCATGTTTTAGTGGTCGAATATGATCAAAATGAAAATTATAGAAGGATACTTTTTCAGGTAATAGACAATATTCACACTTAGATTAGGAACGAAAAATAACTTGGTTTTTAATCTGAAGAGAGATTGATTTTCTCATGTAGAAATCATGTTAAAGGCACGAGCTTTTGCCAAACCAATAATTCGGTTCAAGATTAAGTAATGCTCTAATTTGTTTCTTTCTGAATCGAATAAAGAAAATTCTTTTTGTTTATCCAATAAAGAATCAAGTCTTTTTTGATTAGCCTTTGAAGCTTTAAAGGCTATAACTTTTTCAGGATTCATACTTGCCATAAAGTCAGCCACTTCATCATAAACAGTTTGCGTTATCATGATTTATTTTTTTTACAAATATAAAAATATTTCATTCATTTCGTATGGAAATTCTACCGATACCCTTCCGCCTGCAAATTAAACAATTCGGCGTAGCGTCCTCCCTTTGCCAAAAGTTCCTCATGCGTTCCGATTTCCAATACTTGTCCTTTGTCCAACACCAAAATTCTATCCGCCATTCTCACGGTTGAAAAACGGTGCGAAATTAAAATGGCGGTTTTGCCCTTAGTTAATTCGGCAAAACGTTTGAAAACTTCATACTCTGCTCGTGCATCCAATGCGGCGGTAGGTTCATCCAAAATGAGTACGTCTGCCTCTCGTAAGTACGCCCGTGCGAGCGCCACTTTCTGCCATTCGCCACCCGATAATTCTACGCCTTTGGCAAATCTTCGCCCGAGCGGTTGGTCGTAAGTCATTGGTAATTTGTCGATTACAGTATCTGCTAGACTTTGTTGAGCGGCTCTTTGCAATTCCGTTAATTCCTCCCGGTGCACAATATCACCCACCGCAATATTATCGCCCGCCGTAAATTGAAATCGCTGAAAATCTTGAAAAATTACGCCAATATGCTCCCGTAATTCAATGAGATTATACTCTTTTAAATCATAACCATCCAATAATATTCGCCCTTCGTCAGGGTCATAAAGTCTACCCAATAATTTAACAAGCGTAGTTTTCCCCGCTCCATTTTCGCCAACCAATGCCAATTTTTCGCCCACTTGAAGCATAAAATCTAAATGTCGATTTGCCCATTTATCGGAATTTGGGTATTTAAAACCCACATTCTCAAAGCGAAAACCTTCTTGAATAATGTTAGGAAATGCCCTTGGATTGGCAGGCGAAGTAATTTTTGGAATAATTTTATAAAATTCAAATAAATCATTCAAATACAAAGCTCCTTGCGAAATACTATTGAATCGCCCTAAAATACCTTCTAACAAAGACCTTAATTGTCGGAATGAACCCGCTAAAAAAGTGAGGCTTCCCACCGTTACTGCACCATTCACTGTTTGGATAATGATAATGCCATAAGCGGCAAAATATCCTATGGTTCCTACCGCCAAAAGTAAGCTACCCCAAATGGCTCTTTCGACGGATAATTTACGATTTTCGTGGTAATAAAGGAAGGATAAATTTTTGAAACGTTCAATCAAAAAATTAGATAAACCAAACAGTTTTACCTCTTTAGCAGTATCATCACTGGCTCCGATGAAGCGATAATAATCCAATTCACGCCTTTGGGGAGTCCAACCAAATTGAAGTGAATAACTTTTAGCGTTGAAGTGTAATTCACCCAAAAATGAAGGAATAACCGCCACCAATAGTAATAAAATTAGCCAAGGATTAAACGCAATCAAACCCACCAAAAGTAAGCCCATAGTGATGAAATCTTGCCCTTGGGCGAGTGTTTGTGAGAGCAAAACAGTACGTCCAATGGTTTGTTGTCTGGCACGTTCAAGTTTATCGTAAAAAGTGGCATCTTCAAATTGCGCTAAATCTAAAGAGGCAGCGTGTTTCATTAATTGGATTGAAGTTCTATTGCCAAATAAATCACCTAATAAGCTGTCAGTCAGATTAATACCTCTTAAAAGTAAATCGCCCAGGATGGCTAAAATAAACTCAAACCCAATTAATAAATATAAATGGGTAAAGTCTTTTGGTGAATGATTTACTTGAAAAATGACTTCATCAATGATTAATTTCGCTACGTACAAGGCCAAAACGGGCATTCCAGAACGAATTAAACGGAGGAAAGTATTGCTAATCGTGAGCGAAGGCGAAGTTTGATAAACCTCTTTCAAAAAAGCAGGAAGATTTGCCAAAGCCTTGAATCGTTCACGCATGTTGGGTTTGTTATCGGTAGAATCTTTGGGGGAATTTCGAGCCATGTTGTTATTTTGAAATATGCATTAATAACGGTGATAAGGTTGATTGGGTTCATCGTTTTAAGATTCCACAAAAAAAGGCGAACATCGCTGTCCGCCTTTTTTAATAATCAGTATTTCTATTTCGCTTGCTCCTTCAATTTAGCAATTTCCTTTTCAGCTGATTGAATTTTGGCTTCAACATCCTGACGGAATTTGTCTGCATTTTTAGATTTTGCAAAGAATTCTAAGTTATTTCTATACGTTGCAATGTCATTTTCAAGCGTTTGGATTTTCCGTTTTGCCTCTGAATTTCCTCCGCCAGCGTTATTAGAACTATAATCTCCCCGGTTTGCGTTGTAATCCCTGTTTCCACCACGGTCGTTACGGTCATTGCTTCGATCATTTCTTCCGCCACCATTTCTTTCTGGACGGTCGGCACGTGGAGTACGTGGGCTGTCAGTCATGGTTAATTGCTCTTTTTCTTTGCTCGAAAGTTTGCCCATCGCACTGACATACTGATTGATGGCATTGATATAACGCTTACCAATTGTCTGCATTTCTTTCTTTGGAACAAATCCAATGGCCGACCATTCTGATTTGAACTCTGCCAAACGAGCCGTATTTGCGCCTTCCACAGATTCAGCTTCGATGGAATCACAAAGGGCAGTTTTCTTTTCTAAATTAGCTTCAAAATCTTTTTCAACGTGTTGATTTTTAGCACGTTTCGCATTAAAGAACGCATCACAAGCCGTTTTGAATTTCTCGTAAATTAAATCTTTATCTTTTTCAGGTAC